>CAZTJM010000021.1:0-44305 GCA_964613865.1 uncultured Limnohabitans sp.
GTGATAAACGGTGGCGCGCGAGCGGTTCTCCAGTTTACCCATGCGCTCGTCGAGCAGGCCGATGAGGTCCTCGATGCGATAAGGCACCGGCGTGTCGGCGGTGAAGCCGAAGTCGCGCGTTTCTTTCTTCTTGGTCAGCAGGCGAACTTCCGTCTCCATGCTAGGCTTCAACAATCTTTTGTAAGAATCCTTGATGGCAAGCTTCACCTGATCCACAGCGGAATTGACGGTATTCTTCAGAATTTCCCGTTCGATCACGGAGATTGCCGAAAGCTCCTCCGGACAGGAATCCAGCATCAAAAAGAGTTCCTTTTCTCCTCTCCGCATCGCCAAAACACGATGGGAAGGCGCAGACTTGATCGGCTCAGACCAGTCAAAATAATCTTTGTATTTAATCGCCTCAGCTTCCTTTCCGGGAATCACCCGCGAGGTAAAAGTACCCTCTTCTAGGAAAAGCTTGCGCATTTTTTCACGGATTTGGGCGTTTTCGTTGACCCACTCGGCGATGATGTCGCGAGCTCCCTGAAGGGCTTCCTCGACCGAATTCACCTCTTTGTCAGCGTCGAGATAGTGACTTACTTCGGCTTCAAGGCCGAAGGACTCTTGCGCGAAAATCCGCTCCGCCAGCGGCTCCAGACCCTTTTCCCTAGCTATCGTCGCCTTGGTTCTCCGCTTCGGCTTGTAGGGCAGATAGATGTCTTCCAGCTTGGACATGGTCTCGGCTGCATCAATGGACTTCTTCAATTCGGGAGTCAGCTTGCCCTGCTCCTCGATGGATTTGAGAACGGCTTCCCGACGTTTATCCAGTTCACGTAACTGCTCTATTCGATCTCTAATCGTGGCTACTTGCACCTCATCAAGTGTCCCGGTGGCTTCCTTTCGATAGCGTGAAATAAAGGGAACCGTTGCCCCTCCGTCCAAAAGCTCTACTGTCGCCTGAACCTGATGGGGTTTTACTCCAAGTTCGGAGGCTATTTTAATCTCGTATTGCATATTCTTGGGAATTCTGTACTTCTTGTCAACGATGCAAGTTACTCCTCCTTTACATTGGAAAAAGGGGAATATGTGCGCCTGGTCACTAAGGGTCTGATTTTAAGATTGTAAAATTGTGTTCGGAAATTGGAAGATTCAAAAATTGAAAAATTGGTTGTAAGGGCTGGCGATTGTGAGGCCATTCTTCATCATTCGATATTTAGCGTTGGATATTCATTATTGAAAGATTCAAAGATTATGGCCTACCTCCCAAACCTTCGAGGTTTTTAAAACCTCAAAGATTCTCAAAAACATCGTAAATCGAATTTCAAAAATGGATTGGAAAAAAGAAATAAAGTCTTGGGGCCTGATTTTGGCCTTTTTTGCATTTCTCTACTTCACTGGTCTGCTACCTGTGATTCAGGGAGGCTTGCAATCTGTGCTGCTTTCGACAGGATTGATGAAGCCAAAGATTGAAATTCCGGATCTTACCGATCAAAAGTTCGACTACCGGGGTCAATTCAAAGACCTGGAGGGAAAGGTGATCGACCTCCAAGACTATCGGGGCAAAGTTCTATTTATCAACCTCTGGGCTTCCTGGTGCGGGCCCTGCCGCGCGGAAATGCCACATATCTCAGAACTGTACAAGTCGGTAAAAGACACTCCCGATCTCGAGTTTATGATGATAGGTCTCGACAATGACATCGCCAAAAGCCGCAATTTCATGGAGGGAAAAAGCTGGACATTTCCGGTCGTCCATGCCAGCTATGGACTTAACCAAAGCTTAGAGAGCGAGTCCATCCCCACCACTCTGGTGGTGAATAAAGAAGGGAAAATCGTCTTCTACCAGCAGGGCATGAGCAATTTCAACACGGATGAGTTTCGGAACTTCTTGAGATCCCTGTAGACAAAGTGGATATCGACGCCTTTAAAGCCATTTTTTAGGCGAACAGGTTGGCAGGAATGGCTATTTGTCGTAATCTTGGCAGATACCCAAGTAACCCATGAAAAAGTACCCCATTTTAGTCCTATGGGCATTTTTTGCAGTATTTTCTGTCCATGCCCAAAATTCAGTCCTCTGGTACCTACAGCCCTCTGAAAAATGGGAAGATGCCCTTCCCATAGGAAACGGCCGGTTGGGGGCGATGATTTATGGCATCCCCGGCAATGAACGAATACAACTCAATGAGGATTCCATGTGGCCCGGCGGGCCCGATGATTGGGGCTTAGCCGAAGGCACACCAGGAGACTTAGCCCAAATCCGCGAATACCTCATAGCCGGAGACCATAGCAGTGCGGACTCTTTGCTCGTGTTGAAATTTTCCCGCAAGGACGTGACTCGATCCCATCAGACTATGGGAGATCTTTGGCTTGACTTCAATTGGGATGACGTGACGGACTACAAAAGAAGCTTGGATCTGAACACCGCCATCGCACTCACCGAATTTAAAAGCGGGGGTCATTCGGTCGTTCAGGAGGTCTTTGCCTCTGCGCCTGATCAGGCTATTTTAATCAAACTTCAAACCACCCATCCGGATGGATTCAGAGGGCTGATCCGCATGGACCGCCCCGCCGATCAAGATCACCCCACCGCCAAAACGAAAACCCTCAACGACAATCTCCTCGAAATGAAGGGCATGGTCACCCAGCGTGGTGGACAGATCGACTCCAAACCCGCGCCGATTCTCAATGGTGTCAAATTCCGCGTACTACTGTTGGCTCAAAACCAAGACGGGGAAATCCGAGCCGTACCTGAAGGGCTACAGGTAGATGGTGCCAAGGAAATCCATGTCAAACTGGTGGCAGAAACGAGCTTCTACCACTTGGATTTTGAGAAAAAGGCAGAAGCCACACTCGACGAAATCGCCTTTGCCAGCTGGGGACAGCTTCGTCAATCCCATGAAACAGAATACAAGTCCTGGTTTGACCGCATGAGCCTACAGCTCGGAGCTCCGACCTCTGATGAAATCCCGACCGACCAACGCATCAAAAACGCCAAGACCGGTCATACGGATCTTCGGCTCGAAAAACTGCTCTTTGACTTCGGTCGCTACCTATTGATTTCATGTTCCCGTCCCGGCACCAATCCCGCCAACCTTCAGGGACTTTGGAACCAACATATCTCCGCACCCTGGAATGCGGACTACCATCTGAACATCAACCTGCAGATGAACTATTGGCCTGCCGAAGTCACAAACCTTAGCGAGTTGCACATGCCGCTTTTCGACTTTACAGACCAATTGATAGAAAACGGCAAAAAGCCCGCTTCGCAAAACTTCGACATGAGCGGAGCCATGCTTCCCCACACGACCGACCTATGGAAGATTCCATTTCTACAGGCTCGTACCGCTTTCTGGGGAAGTTGGGTTGGAGCCGGAGCTTGGCTGGCGAGGCATTATTGGGAGCACTACCTCTATACCCAAGATGAAGAGTTTTTGAAAAAAAGAGCTCTCCCAGCGTTTACGGAAATCGCCCAATTCTATTCCGACTGGCTGATCGCGGACCCCAGAGACGGATCTCTCGTGTCTGCGCCTTCGACCTCTCCCGAAAACCAGTTCATTGACGAAAAAGGAGTCAAAGCCGCCTCCACCATGGGCGCGGCTATGGACCAGCAACTGATCGCTGACATCTTCCACATCTACCTCCAATCGATCGAGCTCGTTGGGTCTAGGTCCGAATTGAGCGACAAGATCCAAAGCCAGCTAGCCCAACTTAGACCAGGAGTCCAATTGGGGTCGGACGGACGCATCCTGGAATGGGATCGGGAATACGAAGAGCCGGAAAAAGGCCATCGACACATGTCCCACCTCTACGCCTTTCATCCCGGCGCTGCTATCACACGAGATGGGACGCCAGATCATTTTGCAGCAGTGAAAAAGACCCTCGACTATCGCCTAGCCAACGGTGGAGCGGGGACAGGCTGGTCACGCGCCTGGCTGATCAACTTTTCCGCTAGGCTAATGGACGGAGAAATGGCCCATGAGCACATCCAAAAATTGCTGGCCACCGGGCTCTACACCAATCTTTTTGACGCGCATCCGCCCTTCCAGATTGACGGCAATTTCGGCTACACTGCCGGAGTGGCGGAGATGCTCCTTCAGTCCCACGAGGAAGGCGTGATCCGTGTACTGCCCGCTTTGCCGAAGGCTTGGCAATCAGGAAATGTAAAGGGCCTCAAAGCCAGAGGCGGATTTACCTTGGACTTTTCTTGGGAAAGTGGTCAGGTGAATAAAGTCAAGATTTACTCAGAAAAGGGGAAATCCGTAGTCCTCTTCGCTGACGGTTCCGAAATAGATTTGCAGCTCAAAGCCGGAGAGAGTATCGAGATGGAGTTTTGAAAATAGAATCGAGCCTTAACTCTTCACCTCTCTCTTTTTCCCCATCGATGCGATCACATATTGGTAAGCGGACTCGATCGATTTTTGCCTTTGAATAGCATATCTGACCAAAGACAGGAAAGCGAATTTTAAACATAGGCCTGCCTCCAGCCAGCTGCCTTGGAAAAAGGCCCAAGTGGCAGCTAGCAGGAGGACAATCACAAAACTTCTGAAAAATTTCGATTCGGCGATGTGCTTTTCCACTGATTGATACATTGCTGGCTGATGCTGCATGAGGTGAGCAAGCGACCACTTGAATGCATTGAAGTAGTTTCTGTCGATTTCTCCGATCTCTTCGTCCTTAATCTTGATGACTATGTTTACCAAAGTCTCATCTGGCCATCTCCTTTTCTTGATTTGTTTAAAAAGCCAGCCATCTAGGTAGCTCGCCACCATATGGACAAAATGGCCAAGCACGTACGAGGAGGCAGCAAAAGCAGCTGCAGAAAACCAGCCCTCGGGTAACTCCTGCAGCATGGACCATTCCTCCAGCCAACCCGATTGCCAAGCCAATCCGACCAAAAAACCGCCAGGCAAAAGGATAGAAAGTAAGTCCAGCAATCCGACGTTGAACTTCTCGATCATAAGGGTTTGATTTTGAAAGATTAATCTAGTCCAAAAGTTACAAATCCTAATCGACCTAAAGCCATTCTCGGAATAATCCCTGACAAAAGTCAGGTAGAGACAAAGTTAAAAACAGCCATTCAAGCCGACGGTCGGGGATAATTTTGGGATCTCAACAGCCTACCCTTCCAGTTCAATGCTTCAGAATCCAAACCTTCACACCTTCCATATCCCGGTGATGGGATTGGGCTATACCGTAGACACTCCACTCAAAGTCGCCCGATTCGGCATTTCCAGCGTCGTATCCATCATGGATGATTTTCTTCTGGAGGATATGCGAAAGATCCATTCCGCCAAGCTCAATATTCCTTTCACCCCGATTTTGGAAACTGAAGAGGACTACCGTGCAAAAAGAGTCCAAGCCTACCTCGACCTGATGTATGATGTCATCCAAAGTCAGATGGAAAAGCTCAAAAACGAAAGTTGGGAATCAGGAGGAACCATGGCCCAGCTCGTCGCCCTGCTTCCGCAAGAGAGCAAGGTCGCTGAGCTTTTCGCGGAATACCAGAAGGCGGAGGACGAGGAAATGCCAAAGCTGAAAAACCGAATCAACTCGCTGCTGAAGCCGGGAGCCGTGGATGTCAACATCATGACCAAGGTCGACAAGCTCAACTACGACAAAGAAGGCCAGGCACTGCCGAGAGAGTTTTCTGACGCGCTTTCAGCCTTGAGAGGCTTCGCAAAGAGTAAGCTGGATGCTGCAGTAGTCTTTTCCGCGGGCATGAATCCGGCGCTGTACAGCTATGCGGAGCAGTTTGCCGACTTTTTCCCCGACGAAAATGGTCAGCTCAAAAAACGTATTGTCCTCAAGGTGAGCGACTATAGATCCGCCCTGATTCAAGGGAAATTTTTGGCCAAAAAAGGCCTATGGGTATCGGAGTTCCGAATAGAATCGGGCCTCAACTGCGGCGGTCATGCCTTTGCTTCCGACGGCTTTCTCGCCGGACCGATCTTGGAAGATTTCAAAAGCAACAGAAAAGAACTCATCGACACGATTCGCCAATCCTGCAACCAAGCTTTGGCTGAAAAAGGGCTAAAGCTTTTGCCTGAAAATGAAACCATCAAAATCACCTACCAAGGCGGAATCGGCACGGCAGGTGAGGACAGTTTTCTAAGAAACTACTATGAACTGGACGGCACCGGATGGGGAAGTCCCTTTCTCCTGGTACCAGAAGCCACGGCCGTGGATGACGGAACTATCCAACGCATCATCGCTGCAAAGCAGTCCGACTTTTTCCTCAGCCAAGCCTCTCCACTCGGCGTACCATTTAACAACCTGCGCACCAGCAGCGGAGAAGCGCAGCGTAAAGAGCGTATTGAAAAAGGAAGACCGGGTAGCCCTTGCTACAAAAAATTCCTGAGTTTCAGCACCGAGTTTACCGAAAAACCGATCTGTGCTGCCTCCAGACAATACCAAGACCTAAAAGCCAAGCTTTTCAAAGAAGGCAAAGTGAGTCAAGAAGATCTCAATGAGGTCTTGGAAAAAGACTGTCTCTGCGAAGGCCTGAGCGCCCCGGCAATCTTGGCTCAAGGCGAAAATCCGAGAAGGAATCTGAACGCGGTAACGATCTGCCCAGGACCTAATTTGGCCTATTTCAAAGGCGTCTTCAGCCTCAAGGAAATGGTCGATCATATCTATGGCAAGATCGCGCTGAAACTAGAAGCTGATCGCCCACACGTCTTTGTCAAGGAGGCCCAGCTCTATGTGGATTATCTGAAAAAGGAATTCCAAAAACTCCTGCCTGAAGCCTCAGCCAAGCAGGAAGCCTATCTGGAGAAATTTAGAAAAAACCTGAATCTGGGCCTATTCTACTATCAGGATTTGGTCAATTCCATACAGCTTGACTCAGAGGAAATCATCGAAAAGATGAGGCTACAGCTGGATGCCTTGAAGGCGGAAATCGAAGCGCTAAAACCAGCTGTGGTTTAGGGTAAGTTGTGAAGCTTTTGGAGTGGCAGCACAACTCCCCTGTACTTCGTCTTCATCTCTTTGAATTGAGAAAAAACCGCCAATCCTTGCTACCTAATCCAATCTTGTTTCTTGGCTTAAGGTTCTTGATACTAGCTACTCGATACTCGCTACTCCCTCAATGCTTTCCTCCCCCTAGGATATGAAACACATGCAAGACTGCTGGGAATATCGCATCCATGGACTCCCCAGCTGCGGCGGCTGAACCTGGAAGCGCCAGTACCAGCATTTTACCAATTGTGCCTGCCACCGATCTGGACAGCATAGCAGTGGGCACGCGCTGCTGTCCGTAGCTTCGGATCGCTTCCTCGATTCCAGGAATTCTCCGGGTCAAGATCGGCTCCAACGCCTCGGGTGTGATATCTCTAGGCGAAAGCCCCGTTCCGCCCGTGAAGATCAGGATGTCTGTTTCCTGCGCGACGGCGTCATGGGCAGCGTTTTGGATCTTGTCGCTATCGTCAGGGATTACAACATAATTGGTGACCTCTATGCCGAGCCCCTCAAGCTTCCCTATGATGGTTTTACCCGATTTGTCCTCTCCCAACCCCTTGGAGATCGAGTCGGAGCAGACCACCACCGCAGCTCGCAGCTTGCTAAAGTCTGCTTTTTGGTCTGACTTCCCTCCGCGCTTTTCCATTAGTTTGATGTGCTGAATGCTGATGCCTTTGTCTATGGGCTTCAGCATATCATACATAGTCAGCGCCACGACCGAAGCGGCATGCATGGCCTCGACCTCTACGCCGGTTTTGTATACGGTATGGACTTCCACCAACACTTGGATCTCCATCTCCCCTATCTCATAGCTAACAGAGGTAAACTCGATCGGCAAAGGATGGCAATCGGGAATCATGTCAGCAGTCCGTTTGGCTGCAAATAGCCCGGCGGTTTTGGCCATCTCCAGTACATCACCTTTGGGAACGGTTCGGTTTTTAATCGCCAGAATCGTTTCCGGATTGCTCACGCAAACAACAGCTTGGGCAATTGCCTTTCTCAGTGTTGGGGATTTATGGGTGATGTTGATCATGGTTCTTTTTTGTCAACGGTCGACCGTCAGCGGTCTACCGATTATTTACTCTTAGCATTAACAGCCGCTTGGGCCTCTTCCGTCTTTCGTCTTCTATCTTCCGTCTTTCACACATCGGACATCCGACTTTCTGACATCTCACACATTCACCTTCCACACATGGCCTTCCGAGTCTAGGATTTCCTTGCCCCAAACCGGCAGTTCAGCTTTGATCCGCTCTACGAGTTCGTCGCAGGCATCCATGGCGGCTTTTCTGTGCTTGGATGAGGTAAAGACAAAGAGGCACAACTCACCGACTTTCACCTCTCCCAAACTGTGGTAGATATGCATGCAGGTCAGGGGATACTTGGCAAAGATGGCCTCGCGGATTTCAAAGGCTTTTTCCAAAGCCATCTCTTCGTATGCGGTATAGTCAATGGCGATGACTTTGCCTTCGGGCTTTTCATCCGCCCGGACTTGTCCGAGAAATATGGAATGCCCTCCAATGTCCGTTTTGGCTGAATGGTTGGCGATCGACTGGGCAATCTTCTCGGGTGCGATTGCTCCTTGTACGAATATGTTCTTCGGTTTGCGTTCTTTTTCCATGCTTGCTTAGGTCTTCAAGGCATTGATCCCGCCTCGGATTGAATAGATTTTTTTATCCGGATAGACCTGCTGAAGCTGCTGCGCGGCTTGCTGGCTACGGATTCCGCTTTGGCAGAAAAACAGCACTTCCTCCGATTCCTCCAGACGGTCCACTTGCGTTGGAAGGATCGAAAGGGGAATCTTGATCAAGCCGGTGCACTCCAGCGGCGGCATTTCTCCGGGTTCGCGCACATCCACAAAAGCCACATCAGAATTCATCTTACGCATGGCTTCAGACCAGGTCAATTGCTTGATGCCTTCGCAGGCCAGCTCGTAGTCCATGATTTCAAATGAAGCGAGTGATTGGGGCATAGCTTCCCTCGCTTCCGCGCTCGGGACGAGCTCCACTTCGTAGGTTTGAGCCGTCAGGCTGTTGAAAAACAGCACTCTGTCTTTCAGCGGCTTCCCAATTCCACTCAAAACCTTGATCGCTTCCAAAGCCATCAAGTTGCCGATGATCCCCGGCAAGACACCCAAGACTCCTGTCTCGGCGCAGTTTGGAATTTCGGAAGCAGCTGGCATTTTGGGATACAAATCCCGGTAATTGGCGGAATTTTGTCCCAGATTAAAAACTGACACCTGCCCTTCATGCTGATAGATCGCGCCGAAAACAAGCGGCTTGTCCATCAGTACGCAAGCATCATTGACCAAATATCTCGTCGGAAAATTGTCCGTGCCGTCAATAACCAAATCGTATCCGGAAATGATTTCCTGGGCATTTTCCACGGAAATGAATTCGGGGAAAATTTCCCACTGGATGTCGTCGTAGTTATGATGAAAGTACCGGGCAGCTGTCTCGGACTTGTTTTTTCCCAAGTCCCCGACGCCAAACAGCACCTGTCGGTTGAGGTTAGAAAGGGAAACTACATCTCCATCCACGATGCCAATTTTCCCGACACCTGCAGCTGCCAGATAAAGTAAAATCGGACATCCCAATCCCCCCGCGCCGATCACCAACACAGAGGAATTCCGAAGTTTTTGCTGCCCCTCGTTACCAAATCCGGGCAAGATTTCTTGTCTTTCAAATCGGCTCATCGGCTATCCTCCAGAAAAGGGTGGTAAAAGCGCCACCTCAGCTCCTGCTGGAATCTCCGCATCGTCCTGAAGCAGCTTCTTATTGATGGCAAAGCCAAACTTGGCGGCCTTAAGATCTGGAAATTCTTTTTCCAACTTCGCCTTGAGCGCCTCCAAGGTCCCCGGATTCTTACACTCCAACTCACTCCCGCCGATTTTTTCGGCGATCATTCCAAAGGCTTTGATATGTATTACTCCATTCATGCTAGCTAATCTACGACTCCCGGCCCGTTTTATCCAATTATCAACTTGACTGCTGCAAAGGCGAGCACGAAAGCCAAGAGGTATTTTAGGATTTTTGGACTGAATTTTTTGGCACCCAAATAGGCTCCGGCGGCTCCTCCGGCAACAGTCAATGGTAGCAAGATCCAAAGCTGCTCGGAAAACTCAATATGGAAAACCGAAGCACCAAGGAAGCCTGAAACCGAGTTTAAAAAGATAAACAAAGCACTTAAAGCCGCCGTCTCCTTCACTCCTGCCCAACCTAGCATGAGAATAATCGGAGAAAGGATGATTCCTCCTCCTATTCCAATCATGCCGGAAAGCAGCCCGATCGCAAAGCCCAACAGCGGCCCCATCCACCATTTCCGCTCGATTTTCTCCGTATCCGAGATCGGAAATACTCCCGCAAATCTCAACACGGGAAAGATCAGCAGAACGCCCAGAATTTTTTTATAGATACCTGTTTCCAACAGTAAGGTTCCCCCCAAATAAGCCGCGGGAATGGAAAAAATGATCAGTGACAAAAAGAGGCTCGTCGGAAACTGCCCTGATTTCCGATAATTCAAAAAGGAAATCATCGAAACGAACATGTTCAGAATCAGTGCGGAGGGCCGTATTTCCTCGGGTGCAAAACCCATCAAGGCCAAAATCATCAAATAACTACTCGCTCCACCATGCCCGACGGAGGCATACATAAAAGCCGCAAAGGGCATCAAAAAGTATAAAAACCAATCCCAACTTTCCATTGCCTAACTCCAAGAATAAAATGCGACGAGAGTTCCTTCCTCCACATGGACTAGATCGTCGGGAATTTCGACCAAGCCGTCCGCGATTCCGAATGGCAACAAATTGAAAGACTCTTGTCCAGGTAAGATCACCGCTCTTCCCGAATCCAGTTTTGCTTTCAAAAAGAAGGTCAATGGCGCATTTTTGTTGAAATCCGAGGAGATAGGGAGGTAGGTTGGCACACTCCAGGAGTCGACTTTGCCCATCCATTCCTGAAGCAAAGGCTTGACGTATTGGACAAAACAGCTTAACACCGAAGCGGGGTTTCCCGGCAAGGCAAAGACTATTTTCTCTTTTTTCCTCCCCACAAACAGTGGCTTTCCTGGCCTTTGCTTGACCTTGTAGAAGACTTGGTCCACGCCATTTTCAAAAAGACTGGGCCTTACGAAATCAAAATCCCCAACGGAAATCCCCCCGGTCAACAGAAGTAAATCCACTTGTCCCAAAGCCTCTCCAATGACGCGAGTGACTTCTGAAGCTTCGTCTTTTACTTTGAAAATTTGACAATTTTCTATCCCCAATAGCTGCAAATAGGCTTGCAAAGCGGGACCATTGGCATTGTAGATCTGGCCGGGAGCCAAGGAATTTCCTATTTCAATGATTTCGTCGCCTGTGAGAATAATTCCCACTTTCGGAGAGACAAAGACTTCCGCCTCCAAGATTCCCAAGGAAGCCAACAAGCCAATCGTTCCCGGCGTGACCAGAGAGTTGCTACCAACGACCATCTCCCCGGCTTGGCATTGAGCGCCGGCTTTGCGGACATTCATTCCTTGAAACACTTTATCCTGCTCAAAAAAAATTCTGTCTCCCACTCTCGTGACCAACTCCTGTTGGATTACCGTATCGGCTCCTTTTGGGACGGGAGCACCTGTAAAAATCCGAACGGCAGTGCCAGGTTTCAGCTGAAAATCCGTACCCGATCCCGCCTGAATGACATTCACTACTTCTCTGCTTTCTCCCAAATCTTCCCAAGCCAGAGCATAGCCATCCATTCCCGAATTGTCAAATGAGGGCACATTCATCGGGGAAATAATCGGAGAAGCGGTGTATTTACCCAAAAATTTCCCAAGGGAAACAAATTCAGTCTTTTTGGGAAGATCTAGGGATTTCAAAAGCTCCTTGGCTTTGGACACAGTAACAAATTCCATCGCTACCCTCCTATTGTGATCATACTTCGGTTTTCCATCTTGTCCGGATCGGCTTTTTTGTAGTCAGCGGTAAACTGTCCGCCTAGAGCGGCGTGTTTTCTGGACACTGATTCCCTTATCAATGGAATCACCTCTCGTCCCGATCGCAGCGCGCCTAGCAGATCCAATTCTTCTTTACCAAACAGGCAATTTTTGATCTTCCCGTCTGCGGTCAGCCTAAGCCTGTTGCAGTTGCCGCAAAAATGCTCACTCATGGTGGTGATGAAGGCAAAAGTGCCTGCAAATCCAGGAACCTGGTATTTCTTGGCAGTATCGTGCTTCAGGTCCTCCAGTTTGATGACCGGAAACTCGGTTTTGACCAAGTCAAGCATCTGATTCGCGGTGACTACCTGCTTGCTGGACCAGTGGTTACCGGCAAAGGGCATGAACTCGATGAACCGTACATGCAGCGGCAACTTTTCAGTCGCTTTAACAAATCCGCACAGCTCCTCTTCAATCAGTCCATGAAGCGCAACGGCATTGACTTTCACACGAAAGCCTTCATCAAGCAGCAGGAGGATATTTTCCCAGACTTGTTCAAACTGATCCCGACGGGTTAGTTTTTGGAACTTCTCACGATCCAAGGTGTCAAGGCTGACATTTACCGAGCGGACTCCGGCCGATTTGAGGTTTTGGATATGCTTGTGAATCAGGACTCCGTTGGTGGTAAGAGTAGTCTCCACTCCCATTTCGGCTATGCCTTGAAGGATCTCTGGAAATTCCTTCCTCACCAGCGGCTCTCCCCCGGTCAAGCGGATTTTTTTTATGCCTAGTCCCACAAAAATCCCAGCTAATTTCAGAATTTCTTCCTTGCTCATGAGTTTGGACGAAGGCATCCACTGCATCTCCTCCACCGGCATGCAATAGCTGCAGCGGAAGTTGCAGTTGTCCGTCAGGGAGATCCGCAGGTAATCGTGAGAACGTCCGAAGTTGTCTTGAAGCATTTGTGAAATTTGAGGCTATGTCAGCAAGAATCCAAAGGTTTTGTCCGGTATTTACTACGTAGCAACCGGAACAAATCTAGGTATTTTTACTTATTGTATTCGGGAAACTTGAATTCGGCTGAGGTTTTTCACATGTCTTCGACCTGTTTTTTCATCCGACACGCATACCAGCAAAAGCCCGTCCTCCATTTCTTCCGCATTTTTACCTTCTTTGGAGGTGACTAGGAAAACGGAATTTCCCAGGGGATTGTTGAACAGTTCATTCCAAGAGAAAACGACTTTATATCCATCAGTCGCCTCAAAAACCAAGAAAAACTCGCTGAGCTCGCGGGGACTTGAGGCATTGAAAACTACATTCTGCAACAGTTTCCGAATAGGTATCCCCACCAGGTCTCTGGACGTACCTCTGGGTTCACCTGCATGGTTGGTGATCACCAAATCCCCGATTTTTTCAGTGGGGAAAGTATTTATTTCATCCAGACTGAGCAGTTTTTCGGACGTTATTTCACCCGAAACCTGTATGGTTTGGGACTGCTGGGCCAAAGCCGCAAATACTGTCCAGAAAACAAGCGCAATCGCCAAGGAATATTTCATAGCTGGAATTTATCACCTTTTCGGAATTGGGTTGGACTTAGGTTCATGTGCTTTTTGAAGAAATTGTTGAAATGGGTTACCTCGTTGAATCCCAAAGCAAAGGCAATTTCCGACACATTCCATTTACTTTGAAGCAGGAGGATTTTTGCTTCTTGGAGTAGCCGATCGGCAATCAGAATGGAGGTCGTTTTTCCTGTCATCTCCTTTACCGCCCGATTTAGATGGTTGACGTGGACGTTGAGCTGATCGGCAAAATCCGAGGGAGTCCTGAGCTGAATCGTAGTATGACTCTCATCTATTGGAAACTGCCGCTCCAGCAGCTCCAGAAAAATCGACGCGATCCGAAGGGCGGCATTCCCCCGATGGTGGGTGATCTGTACCTCGGCCGGCTGCAGCTTCATTCCAAAATGGATCAGCTCAAAAACCAGGTTTCTCAGCCGGTCATACTTGTACTTGTATTCCGAGCTGAACTCCGCTTGCATCTTTTCAAAGATCGCCGCCACCTCTTGGGCCTCTTCATCGCTTAACTCAAAGATGTGGGTGCCGTTTGGGTGAAAGACTTCATACTGCTGGATCTGCCCAAAATTCATGAAGAAATGGGGATTGAAAATGCAATAAATGCCCCCGTTGTGTTCATTGAGATGGTCCCATTTATAGGGAACGAGGGGATTGGAAAAGGACAGGGCCTGCTTTTTCACCGCATAGACTCGATCCGCGTAGTGCACCGTGCTGGCACCCGTCACGAGCATGACTTTGTAAAAGTCCCTTCTTCGGTAAGGCACGCTCTTCATTGTCCCATCCACATAGGGCTCCAATCGGAAAATATTGAAATGCCCCAGTTCTTTTTTGAGGCTTTCGGGAATCCATTGAAATTTTCTGCTGTAAAACTCCTCCAGCGTCTCGGTCTTTTCCATAGGTTCATTTTTTCTCTTTTCTGTACTCATTGGCAAAAGTGTATTGGAGACTGACATTCCAAACCAGGTCGTCTCCGGGAACAGTGGAATCTATCTTTTGGTTGAACAAGGTCTGGAAACCAATCGGAAAATCCCCCTTGGTCAGCGTAAAACTGGAAGACAGGTAATAGCCCGAAGTTTGGTCCACCCGCAGGAAGTAAAGCTGGGGATTGATCTGCAGCATTACGTCCTTCACAATCCTAAGGTCTGAAAACACCGTGTTCCAGGCCAGGAAATCGGTCTTTTTTGGTCCGGTCGGGTTAAATCCCTCTCCGTGCAGGTAATACAAACCTGTACTGACATGATCTGAAACTTTGTACATAGGCACAAGTTCCCCGGCCAAGTAGCGGTTGGCGACAAACATCGTCTCGGTCTTGCCGTCGACGACCACCTCCCGGTCTTGGAAGATAAAGGCCGGATGTGCTCCAGCGCTTAGGGTAAACTTACTGTCTTTGAGGATTTTGTACCTCCACCAAAATACGAATGACCAGGGCTTGCCGTCCATCCCAAAACGAAACATGGGATCAAAAGAAAGGCGGTCCCCTCCCGCACTCAAATCGAAGAAAACTGCCGGTCTGCCAAGCGAAAAGGAGGGAATGATAGACACCCCGTTGTTGGTCGCGGCAATAGTTCCGTCAAAATGTTTGATTCCTTGGGCCTGCAGATGAAGTCTGCCCACTGGATACAATCCCATGACGCAGGCGAGCAGCAGTACAAAACGAAATACTTTCATGTTAAGGTCTATGTTGGGAGAATGCTGACTACTTCAGATTACTCCCCCAAAATTCGCCTTCAGGACACTTGGAGAAAAATGGAATTCAAAGGAAAACTTACACATTTCAAACATAGAAACCTCAAGCCTCTACTTAATTCTATGATGCTATGAGTCTAGTCCCAAAGCAGGCCAGACAGGGCAACAAGTCTTGGATATTTGATTTTGATAAGTATTGGTTTGATCCGTGTTGGTTTATCCTTCTGGAAACAAGGAACTTTGATCATTCTTCAAAAACGGACTTTGCTCCGAGGCAGGTTGACCTATTTCTCAGGTGCGCAACCCTTTGGAGCCGCAGTTACGCTGGGCTAATCCCAAACCACACTTAAACAAAAGAAAGACATGGAAAAGCGAATTCTTGGAACCAATGGCCTCGAAGTCTCCACGCTGGGACTGGGTTGCATGGGCATGAGCTTTGGCTACGGCCCGGCCAAAAGCGAATCCGACATGATCCCCGTGATCCGGGCCGCGGTGGAAAAGGGCGTGACCTTCTTTGACACAGCGGAGGTTTACGGCCCATTTATCAACGAAGAGCTGGTAGGCAAAGCCCTCCTACCCTTCAAAGGACAGGTGAAGATCGCCACCAAGTTTGGCTTTGCCCCCGACGAAAACGGCAAATGGTCCCAGCTCGACAGCCGTCCGGAGCACATTCGCCAGGTAGCGGAGGCTTCGCTCAAGAGGCTGAAAGCAGAACGCATTGACCTCTTCTACCAGCACCGAGTCGATCCCAACGTTCCGATCGAGGAGGTGGCCGGAGCGGTCAAGCAACTGATTCAAGAAGGGAAGGTCGCACACTTTGGGCTTTCGGAGGCTGGCGCCAAAACCATCCGTCGGGCACATGCCGTGCAGCCTGTGGCGGCTTTGCAAAGCGAATATTCCCTCTGGTGGAGCGAACCGGAAGCCGAAATCCTGCCGACCCTGGAAGAATTGGGAATCGGGTTTGTGCCCTTCAGTCCGCTGGGCAAAGGGTTTCTGACCGGCAAGATCGACTCCTCTACGGCTTTTGACGCGAGCGACTTCCGCAATGTGGTTCCGCGCTTTGCGGAGGAAAATCGCAAGGCCAACCAAGCGCTCGTCGACCAGCTCCAACTCATCGCCGATGCCCACCAGGCTACTCCGGCACAGATCGCGCTCGCTTGGCTTTTGTGCCAAAAGCCCTGGATCGTCCCCATCCCCGGCACGACCAAGTTGCATCGGCTGGAAGAGAATCTGGGCGCCGCTTCAGTCAAGCTTTCCGCCCAAAACCTGATGATCATAGACCAAGCCCTCGAAAATCTGAAGATCGTGGGCGAAAGATATCCCGCCGCTGCGCAAAAGATGATTGACAGGTAGGCAGTGGGAAGCAGGGAAGTCGGGAAGTTTGGAAGTAGGAAGTCGGATGTCACCCTGAGCGAAGTCGAAGGGTGCTAGCAGCAGTTGAGTTGGAAGGTGGTAAAGTGGCAAGGTGCCAAAGTGCTTACGCTTACAGGATTCCTATCGTCTAGCCGGTTTGACACTACCTGCGGCCTCGTAAATCGTACCTCATAAATCAAAAATCAAAATCATGAACCAAGACCAAAATACCCCATCGCGCCGCAGTTTCCTGAAAGCAGGCGCATTACTCGGCACCGCCTGGATGGCAAGCCCCACCTTGGCGGCCAGCGGTGAAGCTTCCAATAGAAATTTTGCTCCAAATACCATCACCAAAACCCGAATCCTTGGCAGCGGCAAGCACGCCCTCGAGGTCTCCGCACTCGGCCTAGGCTGCATGGGCATGAGCTACCACCGGGGAAGAATCCCCGACAAAAGCGTCTCCATCGCCCTCATCCGCAAAGCCTACGAGTCCGGCGTCAACTTCTTTGACACGGCGGAGGTCTATGGCCCCTACACCAATGAAATACTCGTGGGCGAGGCGATCCAGCCATTCCGAAAGGACATCTTGGTTTCGACAAAGTTTGGTTTCAACATCGAAAACAACCAAATGGCCGGTCTCAACGGACGCCCAGAGCAGATCCGGAAAGTAGCGGAAGAATCCCTCAAGCGCCTGCGTACCGATGTGCTGGATCTCTTCTACCAGCATCGCCAGGATCCCAACGTGCCCATCGAGGACGTGGCGGGCACGGTCAAAGACCTGATCGCGGAGGGGAAAGTCCGGAATTTTGGACTGAGTGAAGTGTCCGTGGAAACGATCCGTCGCGCACATGCCGTGCAGCCCGTCACTGCCGTCCAGAGCGAATTTCACCTGATGTGGCATCGCGTGATCGAAAACGGCGTTTTGGCCGCCTGCGAGGAACTGGGCATCGGCTTTGTGCCCTACAGCCCCATCAACCGGGGATTTCTCTCCGGGATGCTCAATCCCCAGACCAAGTTCTTTGCGGAAAACGACAACCGTGCCGGGTTGCCACGATTCCAGCCCGATGCCATGGCCGCCAACTGGCACTTTATCGAGCTGCTTACCGACTTCGGTCATCAGCGAGGTCTCACGCCCGCCCAAGTTTCCTTGGCTTGGCTCATGAAGCAAAGGCCATTCGTCGTCCCTATTCCCGGCACGACCAAGGAAGCCCACTTGATGGAAAACCTAGCAGTCGCGGATATCGCTATCCCGGATACGGACTGGAAGGCCTTCGATGATGCGCTGGGAAAATTGACCGTGGCCGGAGATCGCTATACGCCGACGGAGCAGAATCGCGTGCAAAATTGAAAAGAGAGGTGGGAGGTCGGGAAGTCGGGAGGTGGGAGGTCGGGAGGCTGAAAAGATTTTGGGGCTTCATTGTTCGAACTTCGATATTCGAAATTTGGAAGGACTAATCCAGAGCAAACATTTTGGGTCCGACTCAGGAGTTTTGGGCGGACTTTCCCTATTTTTCCTCCCATGCCCACCGACGCGATCATCCGTTTTCTCGAAAACTACATCCCCGTTTCGGAAGAGGAGAAAAGCCACATCCAGGCCCCTTTCGAGGAGCGGGTACTGAAGCGAAGGCAAAAACTGCTTCGCTCAGGCGAGGTCTGCAAGGCCTACACCTTTGTGGTTTCGGGCTGCTTTCGAATGTACGGCATCGATGACCGGGGATTTGAGCACAACATCCAGTTTGTGTCGGAAGACGACTGGATCGCCGATATCGCCAGCTTTTACACGCAAAAGCCAAGTCAGCTCAATATCGAGGCCATGGAAGCAGCTACCATTTTGGAAATCCGGCAGGCAGATCTTTACCATTTGTTTGAGGAAATCCCAAAACTCAACCGGATCTTCAAGGTCATGATCGAACACAAGTACATCGAGCTCCAAAACCGCGTCCTCCAAAACTTCAGCTCCACCGCAGAGCAGCGCTATCTGGACTTTTTGGAACAATACAAAGCACTCGCCAACCGCCTGCCCAACACCCAAATCGCCTCCTACCTGGGCATCACGCCGGAGTTTTTGAGCAGAATCAGGAAGAATATCCAGACTAAGGGCTGATTTCTTAAACTAGGTCAAGGGTAGCTATCAAGGCAAGTGCGGATTTTTGTAACTTCTACTGAACAAAAACCTAATACTCATGAAAGCCTTAGCTACACTTACCCTATTTCTGGGACTTTGCTCCCTGTCTTTTGCCCAAGGTTCCGTCGACGACATGGTCAAAGACTGGGAACGCGCCAAAGCCTACACCAAGGAATACCTGGATGCCATGCCGGCAGACAAGTACAGCCTGAAGCCCACGCCCGAAATGCGCTCCTTTGCGCAGCAGATGCTCCACCTCACCGACGGCAACTACGGCTTCACGGCTGCCGCGACGGGAGTCGCCAGCCCAGTGGGCATGGGCGCGTCCGAAAAAGCGGAAGACCAGTCCAAGGAAAACGTCACCAAGCTGGTGATGGCTGGATACGACTTTGTGATCAACGCCATCAAGACCATGACGCCAGAAAAACTGGCCGAAAACACCACGTTGTTTGGACGCTTTGAGATGAGCAAGGGAACGGCGCTCGAAAAGTGCTTTGAGCACCAAACTCACCACCGAGGCCAGACCACCGTCTACATCCGGCTCGCCGGAGCCACACCTCCTCAGGAGAAGTTGTTTTAAATTTTCCCCCACGATTTATCCACTGCTGCCGGCTTGTGTAAAAACTTGCCGGCAGTATGCTTTTTAAGCTACAAAACCTATCTTATTGGGAATTAACCTTTTTCCCAAAAACCCCGATGAGAAAACTCCTACTCGCCCTGCTGCTCTTGCTGAGCGCAAAGACATCCTTCTCCCAAACCAACCGGGTCATGAACCTCTTCCCGGAAGGCACCACCCTTCACGGAAACATTCCCTACCTGGACGACACGCTCAAAAAGCACCTGCTCGACATCTACCTGCCTCCCAGTGCCAGCGGCAAGCTTCCGCTGGTCGTCTGGGTTCACGGCGGCGGATGGCTGAGCAACGACAAGTATGCCGACATGGGCTACATGAAGGAGACGATCAAGGAATTGATGCACCAGGGCTACGCATTGGCCTCCATCGACTACCGATTTAGCACCCAGGCGACCTTCCCAGCACAGCTACTGGACTGCAATGCGGCCATTTCCTATTTGGTGGAAAACGCCGCGAAATACGGCCTCGACACCGATCGCATGGCTCTGATGGGATTCTCCGCGGGAGGGCATCTAGCTTCCATGATCGGCCTGTCGAAAAACAACGGAGTCAAGGACTTCTTCCTGCCCAGCACCAGCAGCAAATTTGCTTTTAAGGCTGTGGTGGATTTTTATGGCCCTGCGGATTTGACTTTGTTCCCCGGAGCAATTGACCCCAAGTCACCCGAAGGATTGCTCATCGGAGCAGCTCCGTTGGACAGACCCGATCTGGCCAAGGCGGCCAGTCCCGTCAGCAATGTGGACGAGAAAGACCCGCCTTTTCTCATCATCCATGGGGAAAAAGACGACCTGGTCTCTCCCCGTCAATCCCAGTTGCTCCACTCTTGGCTGCAGGTCAAGGACGTACCGACCGAGCTGATCGTGGTCAGGGGCGCACCCCACTTCGGGGTGGAGTTTGACGCTCCGGAGGTGCGAACGGCGGTTTTTGGCTTTTTGGGAAAGCACTTGAAGTAGTGCTTACTCCGCTCGGATGTGTTTGAAAAGCGTAAGTACAAAGCGCTCAGCTTCCCGTAACTTGATCTTGGCCTGAATCCTTAAAACCAGTATTGACATGAAAGATTTTCCAGACAAGCTCAACCGACGATCATTTCTCAAAGTCTCCGCCCTGGCTGGAGGCGGCATGATGCTCAGTTTTGCCTGGCTGGCGGGCTGCAAACCCAAAGCGCCCGAAACGCTGGGCCTTCCCAAGGAATGGTTTCGGCTAAACGGCTTTATCAAAATAGGCGAAAACGGACTGGTGACCATCCTTTCCCCCAATCCCGAAGGGGGACAAAACATCAAAACCGCTTTTCCTATGCTCGTGGCGGAGGAGCTAGACGCCGACTGGAAAAACGTGCGCGTGGAGCAGGCTCCCCTCGATACCGACAATTTCACCCGGCAGTTTATCGGAGGCAGCCAGGCCATCCGCACGGGCTGGAAAGCCCTTCGAACCGCCGGTGCTACGGCCAGAAACCTGCTGATCCAAGCCGCCGCGCAGACATGGGGAGTTGCCGCCGCCGAGATCAGTACCGAACCGGGATTCTTGCTGCATTCTTCTTCAGGGAAAAAGGGACACTTCGGAGAGTTTGCGTCTCTGGCAGCGACTATGCCCGTGCCGGAGGAAGTCCCGCTGAAGGAAATCTCGGACTTCAGGATCATTGGACATTCCCAAAAGAACGTGGAAACCCACAACATCGTCACCGGAAAGCCGCTTTTCGGGATCGACTACAAAAAAGAAGGGATGGTCTATGCCACGATCATCCATCCGCCTGCGCATGGCCTTCGCCTGAAGTCTTTTGACGACTCCGGCGCCCGCAGCATGACGGGGATCTTGGACATTTTCCAGATCAAATCCCATCAGGACGACTACGCAAGGACTTTCTTTGACACGGCCAGCTTTACCGACCTGGTCGCCGTGGTGGGCAAGTCCACTTGGGAGGTCATGAATGCCAAAAAGGCCGTTGTGGTAGAGTGGGAGCCTTTTTCCACCTATGAAGAAAGTAGGGATTGGGGACAAAGAAAAGAACTCCGAACCATCCCGGGAGGCTTGGAAAGCCGGGAGCAACAGTTGCAAAAGATGGACGAGGCGGCAAAAAATCCCCGTACCGTCCGCAAAGACGGAAACCCGGAGGCGGCTTTCTCCAGCGCCGCCAAAGTCATCGAACGAACCTACCGTGGCCCTTTTCTCGCCCACAACTGCATGGAGCCGATGAACTTCTTTGCCCATGTGCACGAGGGAAAAGCCGAATGCGCCGGCCCGCTCCAAAAACCCGAGCTGACCGAACAGGCGCTTTCAACCCGTCTGGGCCTTCCCATAGAAAACATCCACATTGACATGACACGCTTGGGCGGAGGCTACGGACGCCGTTCCTATGCCCACTGGCTGATAGAGGCTGCGGTGATCTCGCAAAAAGTCAATGCGCCGGTCAAGCTCACCTACAGCCGTGAGGACGACATGACCGGAGGAATCTACCGCCCCATGTATCAGGCGACTTATCGCGCAGCCCTGAATGGGGATAATCAGCTGATCGGATTTCATGTGAATGCGGGCGGGCTCGTGGAGCCTCCGCTGTATGCCGACCGCTTTCCCGCCGGGGCCATCGAAAACTACCTCGCCGAGGACTGGACAGTAGCTTCCAACGTTACCGTAGGTTCCTTTCGGGCTCCCCGCTCCAATTTCATCGCGGCGGCAGAGCAGTCCTTCTTGGACGAAGTGGCCGAGGCCGCGGGGAAAGATCCGATTGACTTCCGATTGGAGCTTCTGCAAAAAGCCAGGGAAAACCCCGTTGGCGAGCGAAACGACTACGATCCCGAGCGCTTCGCCAGGCTCCTGGAGCTGCTGAAAACCAAGTCGAACTGGGGTCAAACACCATCGGGAGCCTCCCGGGGAGCAGCCGCCTACTTCTGCCACAACAGCTATGCGGCGCAGGTGGTGGATCTCAAAGTCCAAAACGGGGAAGTGCAGGTGGACAAGGTCACCCAAGTGGTGGACTGCGGCCTGCTCGTCAATCCGGACTCCGCCAAAAACCTCTGCGAAGGCGCAGTGGTGGACGGAATTGGGACGGCGATGTTTGGTGAATTGCTGTTTGAAAACGGAGCGCCCGCGCAAAAAAATTTCGACAGCTACCGAATGATCCGCATGAAGGAAGCTCCCAAGGTGATCGAAACCCACTTTGTCGAAAGCCAGGAAGACCCTACGGGCCTTGGCGAACCCGCCTACCCGCCCATTTTTGCGGCACTCGCCAACGCGCTCTATCGGGCGACGGGAAAGCGGCTGTATGAGCAGCCTTTCCTAAAACAACTGTCCAATTCCTGAATAGCCTCGCGTCAATCCATTGAATTATAAAGCATTTCGTTTGATTTTCGTAAGAAAGCTCCAAATACAAATCCCTAAATTGAATCTCTAAAATCATCACACTATGGCCCTATACAACCTCAACATCAACGGTAAGTCCCAGCAGGTCGACGTGGATCCCAACACCCCCATGCTGTGGGTGCTAAGAGATCACCTGGATTTGGTAGGCACGAAGTTTGGCTGCGGCATCGCCCAGTGCGGCGCCTGCACCATCCATCTGGACGGCAATGCGGTTCGCTCTTGCCAGCTGCCTGTATCCGCAGTCGAAGATGCCAAAGTCACCACCATCGAGGGGCTTTCCAAAGCGGGCGACCATCCCGTGCAACAAGCCTGGATAGCCCATGACGTGCCCCAGTGCGGCTACTGCCAAGCCGGGCAGATCATGAGTGCAGCGGCGCTTTTGGCACAAAACCCCAGCCCCTCCGACTCTGATATCGACAACGCGATGAACGGAAACATCTGCCGCTGTGGTACCTACACCCGCATCAAGGCAGCCATCCATACCGCTTCCCAAAACCTCTAATCTCCCGAAGCTATGACAACCGTAAACACAAAACTCGACAGGAGATCGTTCTTGGAGGTGTCTGCGCTGGCAGGCGGAGGCATGGTATTGAGCTTCAGCTGGCTGGCAGGATGCAGGCCTGCGGCAAAAGAGGAACTCCTCGCCATGCCCAAGGAATGGTTTGAACTGAACAGCTTTATCAAGATCGGCGACAACGGCGTGGTCACGCTCATGTCCGCCAACCCGGAATTTGGCTCCAACGTCAAGACCTCCATGCCGATGATTTTAGCCGAGGAGCTGGACGTGGACTGGAAAAACGTCCTCGTGGAGCAGGCCGACTTCTACCCCGAGCGCTTCGACCGTCAGTTTACCGGCGGTAGCCAAGGCATTCGCCAAGGCTGGAAGCCGCTCCGCACCGCAGGCGCCACCGCGCGTCAGATGCTGGTGCTCGCCGCTGCCCAAACCTGGAACGTTCCCGCTGGGGAAATCACCACTACCGCGGGAACCCTCGAGCACAAAGCTTCTGGCAAAAAAGCCGGCTACGGCGAAATGGCCTCTTTGGCAGCAAGTATGGAGGTACCGGAGGAAGTGGCTTTGAAGGAGATCAAGGACTTCCAGATCATCGGCAACTCCAAAAAGAACGTGGACGGTACCAAGATCGTCACCGGCAAGCCCCTCTTCGGCATTGACCACAAAGTGGAAGGGATGAAATACGCGGCCATCGTCCATCCGCCAGCCTTCGGCATGCGCTTCAAGTCCATGGATAAAAGCTCCATCAGCGGCATGGCGGGCATACAGGACGTGTTTCCGATTTCCCTTTTCAAGTCCGACTATCAAAGAAACTTCTTCGACACCACCACCTTCCCGGAGATCGTCGCCATCGTCGGCAACTCGACCTGGGAAGTGATGCAGGCTAAGAAAAACCTAAAAGTGGAATGGGAAAATGCGCCCGACACCACCTTCCCCATGGCGGGTCGCGGCGGCAATTCGGTGGAGTTCACCGTGCCGGGCGGTCTGGAAAACACCAGCAGCCACAAGGCCAAAATGGCCGAATACCTGACCAAGCCCGGAAATGTCCTGCGGAAAGACGGCGATCCCGAGGGGGCTTTTAAGAAGGCTGCGAAAGTACTGGAGCGCACCTACACCGCTCCCTTCCTCGCCCACAACACCATGGAGCCGATGAACTGCTTTGCGGATGTGAAAGGCGACAAGGCCACCATCTACGGCCCCACCCAGGCTCCGGACTTCATCCGCGGCACGATCGCGCAGGCCATCGGCCTTCCCAAGGAAAACATCCAAATCAACCTTGCCCGCATGGGAGGGGGATTTGGACGACGGGCCTATAGCCACCACATGGTCGAGGCGGCGCTGATCTCCCAACAGATCCAAGCCCCGGTGAGCATGGTCTATACCCGGGAAGACGACATGTCTGCGGGCGTGTATCGCCCAAGCTACTCCGCGACTTACCGAGCGGCTTTGGACGAAAACAACAACCTGCTCGCGCTGCATGTCAAAGCGGGAGGGATTCCCGAATCTCCCGTCCATGCCAACCGATTCCCGGCCGGAGCCATAGACAACTACCTGGCTGAAAGCTGGGAAATCCCCTCCAACATCACTATCGGAGCTTTCCGCGCTCCCCGCTCCAACTTCATCGCCGGAGCCGAGCAAAGCTTTCTGGATGAGCTGGCGGAGGAAATGGGCAAAGACCCTATCGAGTTTCGTTTGGAGTTGCTCAAACGGGCTGAGACGAATCCCGTGGGCGAAAACAACGACTACGTGCCTTCCCGCTATGCCGGGGTCTTGGAGCTCGTGCGTGAAAAGTCCAAGTGGAACGCTCCCCAGCCCAATGTGAGCCGGGGCGTGTCGGCCTACTTCTGCCACAATTCCTACGTGGCCGAAGTCGTGGATACGGTAATCAAAGACAACCAACCCTATGTGGAAGCGGTGTATGCTGCCGTGGACTGCGGGATCGTGGTCAACCCGGATGCTGCCGCCAACATGGGCGAAGGCGCCATCGTGGACGGCATCGGCAATGCCTTCTTCGGGGAAATGGCCTTCGAAAATGGCGCGCCTACCAAGACCAACTTTGACAAATACCGCATGATCCGCCACCGCGAGGCTCCCAAGAAGATAGAGGTTCATTTCGTGGACAACAGGGAGGAACCGACCGGACTGGGCGAACCGCTCTTCCCGCCGGTGTTCGCAGCCGTCGCCAATTCGCTCTACAAAGCCACCGGCAAGCGCTACTACGAGCAGCCCTTCGCTCCGCAGCTGGAGATGCAGAACCTGAAAATGTAGGTTCGACAGGCTCATCTACCAAATCTCGACAAGCTCGACTACCGAAGAACAAATTCTAAAACACCAAAGCCCGGAAATTTCCGGGCTTTTTGGTTGTTAAGCTTTTTTGTTCACCACTGAGGGCACGGAGAGAAAGGAGTTTCCGAAGGGACTTTGTGGGCCACAAAGGCTCAAAGTCGCAAGTGCTTGCAATTCTTTTTCTCCCGAAGCTGGACTTCGTCGCGTAATTATCTGTGCATCTGTGGCATTTCTCCAGAAGCCGCAAAAATAGAATCACATCTTCTTCATCTTCTTCACGATCAAATCCACCGCCATTTTGGGGTTGAAGCGATAGAGGTAATCCAGCATCGAAGCGTCTTTACCCACCAAGATCCGGTATTTGCTTCGCTCAATTTCGTCGATCATGATGGCGGCGGCTTTTTCGGCGGAAAGAACCTTCGAACCGGCATCCGCAGCAGTAGCTGCGCCTGGAGATTTCACCTCAGAGTTTTTCATGATGTTGGTGTTCACCGCTCCGGGATGGATCACGGTCACGCCGACCTTGGTCCCTTTCAGTTCGGAATACAAACCTTCCGTAAGGATTTTGACTGCAGCTTTCGAGGCACTGTAAAAGGTTTGTCCGGGAAACGGGATAAATCCTCCCATGCTGGACACGTTGGCGATGTGGGCCTCAGGTCGCTTGAGTAACTCTGGCAAAAAAGCTTTCACCATGTACAGCGTCCCGTAAAAATTCACATTCATGACCTTTTCAATCACGGCATAGTCAAGGTCTTTCACATCCACAAAGGGCTGGATAATGCCCGCATTGTTGATGATTCCATCGACTGCACCGTGGCTGGCAATGACTTCCGCGGGAAGTTGGTTGACCCTCTCCCGATCCGTGATATTGACCACATGCAGGGACACCTGGTCCATTCCGGCCAAGCTTGCGATTTCTCGTAGCCCTTCCTCCTGGATATCTACCAAGGCTACCTTAGCTCCTTTCTGAACCAGCTGAATGGAAAGCTCCCGCCCCATTCCACTGCCTGCCCCTGTGACGACGATGACTTTGTTAGTTACTTTCATAGCTGTAAAACAATCATTCCTTCACGGTGACTTTGACCCGATCCAAGTTGTAGATTCTGGTAAACGGAGTCTGGACATCTCCCTCCCGTTGGGTAGCAATCTTCAGCGAAGGATAGTAAGTCCCGGACTTTTCAAACCTGTGACTCAAAGTCAAGTTCACTGCCGTTCCATCAGGGGAAGTCTTTGCCTGATGTAGGTCAATTTGATTTTTGAATTCTCCAGATCCGTCAAAATCCCAGGCTGCATAGACCAGTTTTCCGGCATTTTTGGGAATTTCCACTTTGGCCACAAACTCCAAAGGCTCTCCTTTCGAGATACTTGTATGATCTTTACCGTTTACTGTCGCCTGAACGGTAGCCTGAATCCCAGCCCGCTCTGAGGCATTTTCGGGAATACTTACCTGACCTCCGTTCACGACTTCGTAAGCTGTGCTGGGAGCTGGGGAAACTCCTTTTTCCACCCACTGGCTTAGATCTCTCAAGGCTTGCTGAAGGACGCCCAAATAGCTGACCACTCTAGTGTTGTCATCCAACTGCCCGGAAGCATCTCCATGAATCGCATGATCGGTGTACCAAAGCCTGAAGTAATTATCCGTTTGATCTCCCAAATTTTCCCTGACCCGATCATGATACCAAGCCTGCTGCCAAGGATAAGCTTCCCGATCCCAAAGTGAGCCCAGCAAGATCATTTTTCCTTTGAATTTCCCGGTTGGAACAGAGCCGGCTGCCCCCCGAGTAAATAAAGGACCTAGCAAAAAAGGCCGCTGAGGATAAAGTGGTTTGCCTTCTGCATCCCGGAATTGATCCCATGCGGTATATTCCGGGCCTGGCACCTGATGGCGATGGTAGGTTTGCACCGCGAGAAAGTTGGAATTATCGACCTGCACTTCATCTCCGGGTTTGATTTTGAAAAGCAAAGCAGGAGAATTGGTAGGACCAAGCACCACCTTGTTGCCGATCACATCCGTAATCTGGAGTACGGTTCCTGCTGCTTCCCCACTCAGGACAATCAAATCGCCACCGAGAAACCCCACATCGGGCATTTCATGATCCAACTCAAAGGCCACGGGCATTCCGCCTTCTTTTCCGCCCATACTCTTCCAAGCCAAATCCGCACTTCCCCGATCCGCCTCAGAAATGGGCTCTTTCAATCCAAGGCTGATCGCCTGATCCAGCCCAATTGAAACCTTGATTTTTGATTTTTCCTGAATTCGAGCCTTCAAAAGTGATTCGGGCGGATTAGCTCCGAGATAGCCTTCTTTATTCCAAAAGTCTTCCTTGAAATAGCTTTGGTCAGCCATCACCACGCCTTGGTATAAAACCAGAAAACCGTGGATTCCCATGGTTTTGTAGCCGTACCAAGCCTGTGGCGGAAAGCCCATTTTGGTCGCTTCCACTAATGCTGCTTTTTCCTCTTCGTTCAAACCCAAATAGGGATTCCCACTTCCTCCGGGTTCCAATGCTGCGACGATCTGGGGAAGTTTATCTTTAAGCACCCGCATGGCATGCATTCGAATCGTGAAGGAACTCGGGATCGCCATGGGTGAACCCATCACATAAGGCACCACACCGTCCCAAACACCATTTGTATTTTCGATTCCTCCTACCGTCCGGTAAGCTCCACCACTTCCACCAAACGCATAGCCAAAAGGCCTTCCTCCTCCATAATATTCCTGAGCTACTTTTCTGGAAAACTGCGCCGAGGCAGCATTTGCCCGATAGGCCCCGATGGTAGGATCCGCGGCCATGGGATTGCTAAAATCCGTCTGCCCTCCGCCATTGGTTTCTATCAAATAGGCACCGCTGGAAATGGCAAAACCAATCATATCCTCTTCCCCTTTCTTTCCCTGGGTCAGATTTTCATTATCCGGAAATGGGGTGATGTATTGGAAAAACCTCGCTAGATATTGCTCTTTTGGAGGAAAATAAAAGGAAAACCGTGTGTTGGTTCCTTTAAAACCACCATGGACGTAGCGGTGCCGCACGGGCTGATCCCTCCATTCATCTATGTCGATGTAGGGTTGGAGAAACAGGGAATCCACGGGCTGAACACTCCCTGAATTTTGGGCATAGCCTGTTCCTAAAATCAGGAAGAGGATGAATGAGAATACTATTCTTAAACGAATCATCATATGGGAATAGGTTTAAAGGAGAAAATGGAATCGTTAAGAACCTTGGTGATTCGCTTTTTCTGTAAAAGACCAAGATCAAAAACTCAAAGACGGTCAATCCAACCGACTTTGCTTCATTTTTTAGGACATGAACTATTGCCTGAAATCAGGGCTTGGCCAAGCGCTTGGCTTTACTTGTAAACATGCCCATCAGTGAACCTTCGAGGTTGTTGTCGTCCTTTTTGGTAAGGTCGATGTTGACATCAGTTCCCTCTGCGAAAAAGAGAATCGAGATGCTTCCCGGCTTCTCGACAACCTCTTCTATTCTGATTTTTGGAGCCGTAGGCGTGGCAGCATTTGACAACTCACCAGTTAATTTTCCATTTACTCGGGTAAGTGTGGTGGTCATTTTTGCCGTACCATTTGGAGTATCAAATACGGTGATTTCCCAAGGTCCGGTGAAGAAATCTTTGGGAGCTGTTTGAGAAAAACCCAGGAAGGCAAGCCCAAGAAATAACAGGAAAAATACTACGCTTACTTTTTTCATTTTTTTGGATTTAGGATTAATAACTAATTGAAATACTGTGATTTACTTACTATTTAAGCTAAAGCAGAAGCCGATTGGGATTCAGCCTACGAGAATTTGTTATTTGGTTCCCAAAAGGAATAGGAGTTCTTATTTGAGCATAAAGCCGCTTACCATTTCCAGGAAATTGGCTTTGTACGTGGTCTTCATGAATTCACTCAGACTCCAGGCTGGAGCATTTTCTTCATTTGGACTAAGGCCTCTCAGTTGTTTGGACATGAGATAAGGAAATACAGTCTGGGACACGAGGATGAGTTGGAATTCAAGTGCGGATATTTTTCGGATTTTTCCGGCCTCAAATTCCTCTTGAAGCATTTTTTCAAGTTGAATATGAATTTCAGAGGAGTCAGGCAATCCATTCCCGTTATGGAGATCCTCATTAAAATGAAGTTCACTTAATATGAACATGGGTAATCCGGGATGTTCATCCATACCTGCGATCATGTCATCGTAATAATTTTCCAGCCTTTGCTCAAAGGGCAATGAGCGGTCCATCAAAAGGGAAATTCCATAATCCCGGTATTGGGCAAAGCGCTCGTTGAAAATATCCAGGAAGAGCTTGTCCTTACTTTGGAAATAGTAATTCATCAAAGCCAGGTTGACCCCAGCTCGTTCGGCCACTTTCCTTACCGTGGTTCCTTTTGAACCATATTTTTCAAAAAGCTCGATAGCTGCCTTTTTGATTTTCGCTTCGGTCTGTAAGTCTTTGGTTATCATTTTATGGACGCTAGTATTCCAATGGAATAAAGGTAAAACAAAAATTTAAACATTTGTTTAAAACGTTTGTTTAATTTTTTATACTTTTGAAGAGTTGAGCTTAAAATCAGCTTAAATCGATTCTCAAATCTGTCAATTAAAAATCTCCTAAGGCCATGTCACGAATCTTCAATATTTTATTTTCCCTGTCTGCAATCCTTGCCTTGTGGAGTTTTGACTCCACCGGGGTGAGAGAAAAAGAACCTGTTTTGGATGTCTTCCAACTTGAATTCATCGGCGAGGTGGATGAACGATACCAGTCAGTCAATGTCGAAATGTGCGAAGTTGTCGGAGGACAGTTTTGGATTCCTTATCACCTGATCGATACCGCCCGGGTCAAAAAGGAAGGTTTGGCCGCGCTAAAGCGAAAAATCGATCCAATGGACCTCTACCATCCTAAATTGAGAAAACTGACCGAGGCCTTGGGCCCGATGTATATTCGGGTAAGTGGCACTTGGGCCAACACCACCTACTTTCAAAACAACGATGAAGCCAAGCTCTCCCAAGCTCCTGAAGGATATGAAAACGTCCTGACCAGAAAAGAATGGAAAGGAGTAATCGACTATGTAGACGCCTTAGACAACGAACTCGTGACCTCATTTGCAATCAGCGATGGGATAAGGGACGAAAACGGGAATTGGACTCCAGGACAGATCCAGCCCCTGATGGACTATACCAAGGCTATAGGAGGAAAAGTCGCCGCTGCCGAGATGTTCAACGAACCTTCACACGCCGACTACGGTGGAGCCCCTAAAGGCTACGACCCGGCTTATTATGCCCGGGATTTTGTGGCATTCTCATCCTTCGCAAGAAAACATTACCCAGAGATGAAACTGATGGGGCCTGGATCCACAGGTGAGGGTGGTATTTTGGGAGAAATTCATGAGATGGCCACAGACAAGATTCTGGGTCAAACGCCAATGCCTGACTTCGAGATTTTCTCCTACCACTATTACGGAGGCGTCTCCACCCGATGCCGGGGCAACCTAAGTCCCAAAGATGCGCTCTCTCCGGAGTGGCTTAGCCGGACTGAATTGGGACTGGAATACTACGAAAGCGCCAGAGACACCTTTTTGCCAAATGCTCCCATCTGGCTGACAGAAACGGCCGAAGCTGCCTGCGGGGGAAATCCTTGGGCGGCCACCTATATCGACACCTTTAGATATTTGGAACAATTGGGCAGGCTGGCCCAAAAAGGGGTAAAAGTAGTGATGCACAATACCCTGGCTGCCAGCGAATATGCCCTATTGGAACAATATACCTTCAACCCTAGACCTAACTATTGGGCAGCTTTACTTTGGGGAAAATTCATGGGGACAAAAGTATATCGCTCGCCCTATCAGGCGGAAGGATTAGATATTTTTGTCCATAGTCTAAAAAATTCGGAAAATGGCTACACCATCATGGTCGTCAATCCAACCGAAAAAGAATCCTCCCTGAACCTATCCTCTTCAGCAAAGCAATACACGCTCACTGCGGATGACTTGCTTGGAAAGAAGGTGAAGCTCAACGGCAAGGAATTGAATCTAAAGGTGGATGACTCCCTTCCCGAAATTAATGGCTTGGATGTCGAAAAAGGCACAATTAAGATCCCCGCATTGAGTACCGTGTTTTTGACGGTCGATGGAGAGTAGGCTATAATTCCGGTATAAAAAAACCACTAATCCCCTTTTTCCGGGTTTGGATTGCTACTATTCAAAGCTATGCTGGGATAAACTGAAAAAAGACGGCTAATCGGCCGTCTTTTTTCAATATAGGGTAATTAAGAAAATTTTGCTGATCAAGGCTTAGGCAAGCGTTTGGCCTTTGCGGTAAACATCCCCATCAAGGTGCCCTCCAAGTTGTTTGCATCCTTTTTGTTCAGGTCAATATTCACATCCATCCCTTCTGCAAAAAAGACAATGGAGATACTTTCCGGCTTTTCGATCACTTCATTGATAGTCATTTTTGGAGCAGTAGGGTCACCGGAACTAGACAGGGTTCCAGTCAATTTTCCATCAACCCGGGTCAAATTCGTGGTCATTTTTGCCGTACCATTTGGGGTGTCGAACACCGTAATTTCCCAAGGACCAGTGAAGAAATCTTTGGGAGCTGTTTGAGAAAAACCCTGGAATGCGAGTCCAAGAAACAAGAGGAGAAATACTACGCTTACTTTTTTCATGATTTTTGTTTTTAAAGTTTGTAATTAATTGATTTTATGTTGTTTACTTAATTTTCCTTTTCGAAAATTCTGACTTTCAGGATTTGAGTTTGCTTCCATTTCCCAGTCCCTTAAGTTGAGAATGATGGAGAAAAGACTCGCCTTTTGTTATTGCTTTTTGCCTTCAAATGTAAATCCCGAAGCTTTCAAGGTAAGTTTCTCCACCTGATTTGAAGCCCCTCTTCCAAACTCAAGAATCGACCCTCCGTCCCCATCAAAGAGGTCAGCTTTGCTAGTGGCGCGTAAGCTCCCCAGTGACTCACCGGCCTGGAAGTACAGCTTTCCTCCGGAGAGTGTGACTTCGATGAATTCAAATGGAAGGCCTGAAAATTTGTATTTTCCGACATAGTCAATCAAGGCTTCTGAGGAAAGCTGCTTTCCTGAGGCAGAGCCTGTTGAATTAGCCTTGGAAGCTGCAGAAGCCGCTGTCTGGAACTCCAGGTCCGCCACTATAAATAAAGACTGACCTGCGGCTGCCTGCTCATTGGTGAAAACCAAATACACATCCTGGAACCCTGCCACCGGATCGACCTTAGCCGTAATCGGTGGTGGCATCATACTAGACTGCTCACTGGTACTACGGTTTACTTGAGCCGATCCAATCAATTTACCCGTTGCGGAACCAAGGCGAACCTCAATCGTCCCTCCCGCGGCATTCAGTTGGGATTGTGGAGCTGAGGCGGTGAAGGCTATCGTCTCGATTCCGGTCATATCCAGGTTTTTGAATCCAATAAAGGAACCATGAACAGAGGCGATGATTATGGAGCCATATTTCATGGTGTTGTCAGTGATTTCAGCTTTCCCGGCTGACATCTTCGCATTTCGAAGTGTCAGGATTTTTTCTGAACTGATCGATGGAATGCCCTGATTCCCTTTGTCTTGATAGGCTGCTCTCACGACATATATGCCCTCCCCTGCGTCTCCATCAGGAATCGACATCACATAGCTTCCTTTCACAGGTAGATTGCCCGTCGTTTCTTTCACCGTGTTGGAGCTGAGGATATAGCTCACCATTTCAAGCGCATCTGCTTCACTCAATTGGGGATGGGCACTCATGGCAACCTCACCCCAAACTCCACCTCCGCCGGCGATCACCTTTTTCGCCAAAACTGCCCCGGCTTTAAAGTCGTTCTTGTATTTCTCTGCGATCTGGCTGTAAGAAGGCCCCACGGACTTTTTATCGGCTGCATGACAGGCTTTGCAGTCACTGCCCTCTATCAGTTTCAGGCCTTTGACCGACCCGGCAGCCTCATCCGCACTGCGATGCCCCTGGGCGATGGCTATCAGATCGTATCCTTCAGGCAGGTAGTCAAAGCTGATGGCGACTTCCTCAGGTTTGATCGAACCGGATTCCAAGCTCCCATCCTCTTTGTCGCTTACTTTTACCTCATAGGCAAAGGGCAGATTTGGGAAGAAAAAGGTTTGGTTGCTTTGGGGAGTTTCAAAAACCAGCACAGGTTCATCATTCCCGGCCAAAATCTCCAAAGACTGGCTGCTGCTTTCCCCTTTGGAATCGGTCACGGTCAAGGTAGCTTTGTAAACACCGGCTTTATCGAAAGTCACTACGGGATTGGCCTCCTCGAATTTTCTGGAATCCTTGCCGTCCTGCGTTTCAATCACCCAGACATAGCTCAGGTCATCAAAATCTACGTCTCGGGTTCCATCGGCCGAGAATTGAACTTTCATAGGTATTGCTCCGCCTTTTCGGTCACTTGCCAGTTGGATTTCCGGTTTTCGGTTGCCACTGTTGTATTCGATACGAATCAAGCGGGCGTCATCATTTTGGGTAAACCATCCGCTGCCGTATTCCAGCATGTACAGATCTCCTTCCGGGCCAAATTCCATATCCATGGGATTGGAAAACTTATGGCTCGGCATGACCCGCTCCATAGAGACATAATTCCCCTCGGAATCCAGCGTCACAGCCATGATCCAGCCTCGCATCCATTCATAGATGAGCAACTTACCGTCGTAATAATCCGGGAATGGACGGGCTGAATTTTCAAAATCCTGTGTGTAAAAAACCGGTCCGGCCATGGCAGATCGCCCTCCTGCTCCTACCATTGGAAATTCAGCAGACTCGCCGTAGGAATACCATATCAATGCACTTTGCGCGGGTGGCAATTGCTTGATACCCGAATTATTAGGCGAGTTGTTAACCGGATGTTCTGGATCAAACAATGCCCCAGATTTCCCTGCTGCAAAATCATATTGGTAGTAAGACTTATTGTTTCCCACAAAATACGGCCAGCCAAAATTCCCTGCCTTTCTTGCCTGTCCAATTTCATCCTGACCTTCGGGACCTCGATTTTCGCCCGGCTGGGAGGCATCTGGGCCCACATCACCCCAATAGAGATAGCCGGTCTTGGAATCGACCGAAATCCGGAAGGGATTTCGATGACCCATCGTATAGATTTCGGGTCTTGTGTTGGGGGTACCCTCCGGAAATAAATTTCCATCAGGGATTGTGTAGGTTCCGTCTTTTTCGGGATGGATTCTCAGGATTTTCCCTCTTAAATCATTGGAATTGGCAGAAGTCATCTGCGCATCGAACGGTTGTCGGCCTGGACGTTCGTCTGCTGGGCTGTAGCCATTGGATTGATGAGGATTGATGTGGTCACCTGTTGAGAGGTAAAGGTTGCCTTTTGCATCAAAAGTAAGTGAGCCTCCGGCATGTCCAGAAATCACCCGCTGGGTGGGTATTTCCAAAACCACTTTTTTGGAATCCTCAATCAACTCATCGCCCTTGAGTTGGTAGCGGGCCAGAATGTTTTTGGGCTCAGCTCCTTCCGGAGAAAAATACAGGTAAATCCAACCGTTTTCCGAAAAGTCCGGATCTCTTGTGATACCCAATAATCCACCTTCATCATTTTCTTCATTGCCTTTCTCATCCCGGACTTTGGTGTTCACAGGGATTTTGGCAATCAGGGTTGTTTTCCCGGTAACAGGGCTGTAAAGTTTCAAATTCCCCTTGCGCTCCACGATCAAAACCCGGCTATCTGGCAAGACTGTCAATTCCATGGGTTCGTCCAGCCTTTCCTCCAAAATCACCTTGGCAAACCTGTTTTCCTCAGGCATTCGCTTGGTTTTCGCTTTGGAATAATCCAAAGGCTGTGGATCATCACCGCCCATGACAAAGTGTAACCCACCTTGGAGGTGTTTCAAAAACAGTTCATCAGAAAATGTTTCATCAGTATGTCCTGCAGCCGTGTAAAATGATCTTCCCCCGTCAAATTCGTGATACCAAGCCATCGGATGATTGTCCCCGTTGGTTCCTCCGGTGTAGGTTTTCTCATCGATTTTCATCAGGACTTTGATGTCCGGATTAATGTCTTTGAAGGAATAAAATTCATCCTGTCTTTCCCAGATTTCCGGAAGGAACTGGGTGGAGGGATGCGTTCGATCCACAACCAAAAAGTTTCCTTTTTGCACATTTTCCGGCATGGGATGGCTTTCAAACCAAGCGCCTGCCAGCTTGTTGTACCAAGGCCAGTCGTATTCGGTATCTGTGGCGGCATGAACACCGAGATATCCGCCACCTGCCTGGATGTAGCGTTCAAAGGCATTCTGTTGTTGGGCATTGAGTACGTCGCCTGTGGTATTCAAAAAGACCACGGTTTGGTACTTCATCAAATTCTCTTCGGTAAACTTTTCGGAGTTTTCGGTGGTGTCCACCTCAAATCCATTGGTTTTACCCAATTCAAAAAAGGCCTTTTGGCCTGCTTCGATTGAGCTGTGGCGGAAGCCTTGGGTCTTGCTGAAAACAAGAATTCTTGTAGGTCCTTGGTCACCGGAGCAACTCCAAAGACCAAATACCAACAGTCCTGCGACGGCAGCCATCAGGAAAGTGGGGATCCGAACTAATCTGGAAAGGTTCATGGTAAAGTTTAAAATGAGATTTGAGGAATTTTAATTTTTGATCGTTGGAAAAGCCGCAGGGCAGTTTAGTACAAAGGATTTCTGTACTTCAGAGCAGGAATCAGATATCGCAGATTTGGACACCCTGCTTGAGCGAAGCCAGTTTGTCCTCACGCTTTGGAATAAATTCCTGTCCCACAAATCCTTTGTAACCAGTCTCCACGATCGCTTTCATGATTGCGGGATAATACAGTTCCTGGGTTTCATCGATTTCATTTCGGCCTGGAACGCCACCTGTATGGTAGTGAGAGATGTAGGAATGGTACTTTTTGATGGTGGCGATGACGTCCCCTTCCATAATCTGCATGTGGTAGATATCGTACAGGAGTTTGAATCGGTCCGAACCGATCTTATCAGCCAGCGCGACACCCCAAGCAGTATGATCCGCCATGTAGTCTTTGTGGTCCACCTTGCTATTCAGAAGCTCCATGACCACATTCACCTTGTGTTTTTCAGCTATTGGCATCAGGCGTTTTAAACCCATCGCCGCATTCTCCAAGCCTGTTTCATCATCCATTCCGTTGCGGTTGCCCGAAAAACAAATGATCTGGGAAAATCCGGCTTGGGCTGCCAAAGGAATCACTTCCTCATACTTTTTGATCAAGGCATCGTGGTATTGGGGATCGTTAAACCCTTTGGGAATTCCCAGATCTGCACCCCAGGGCAAGGCAGATGTCAGACCGTATTTAGCCAAAGTTGGCCATTCGTTGGGACCGACCAGTTCGATGGATTTGAGACCGATTTCAACCGCTGCCTGGCATAATTCGTCCAGAGGGATCCGGTAGCACCAGCGGCAAACAGAATGATTGATGTTTCCTTTTAGTTCCGGTCCCATGGCTTGGTCTGCGGCTTCGAGGCGATTGGAAATGCTGGTGCCCAAAGTGGTCAAAGCAAGGGTACCTGCGATTTTTTGAAGAGAGGCACGACGTGAGATGTTAAAATTCATGTTCAGTAAGGTTTGAATTAGTGGTCAATTCGATTAGGAATAAATGGCATGGGAATACCAATCCCTTGTTTTATTTCTGGTTAGCGGCCTCTTCGTCGGTCTTCCCCCATCCAATGATGTAAAGAGGGACGATTTCCATCATTTTTTCCATGGAACCGGGTGTACTATCCTTCCAGGTGGTGTGAACACTCGACTTTTGTCCTCCCATCACAAATCGATCGATGAAGGCATCGATCTCTTCAAAGTTGTACTGAAGTGGTTTGAGTGCTACAATATGGTCCGCCCCATCCTCTTCATAGAGCCAATGAGGGGCGTTGGCAGCAGAAAATTGCTTGCTGAGATAGTTAGACCCTGCATAGAGATTTCCTTCAAGAGAAAAAGATTCGAAAGGAACCTGCATGTCCTTATTCCCGTGCATTAGCAGCATTGGGGCCGGTGCCGTTTTCCAAGTAAGTGTGTCTTGGGAAACAATAACGGCTCCCGCATGGGAGATCACCCCGGCATAGTTAAAATCCAAAGGCAACCGAGCAGATAGCTTCCTCTCCGAACTGATGTCATAAGCAGCATTCAAGCAAGTAATTGCACCTGCACTGCCCCCAGAGATGATGATTTTGCCTGGGTCAATGCCCCAGTCTTCGGCATGATCGAGGATAAAAGCAGTGGCTTCGATCAGGTCGCTGGTTGCCATCGAAACAGCATTCATCACCGTTTTCTGATCAGCTTGGACACCACCTTGGATTCCAAGACGGTAGTCAATCCCAATGGCAACAAAGCCACGGGCAGTAAAATGCTTGAGGTACTGAATCTGCAAAGCATTGACCCGGCTTCCTGTGGCGAAGCCGCCCCCATGAACGTAGATGAATACAGGTCTATTTCCATCGAAAGGGACTGAATTGTCCACATACTTGTCCATGAGTAGTTCTTTGCCTTCATGAACAGTGTAGACCAAAGTTTCTTTTTCTACACTGTTCTGTGCGGCTCCATTTAGGAATGTTGCACCGAAGAATAGCAAAGCCAAGAGTAAATTCTTCATCGATTTTTGGGTATAGGGTTAGGTGCTTTTCTTAATTGATCTTCATTTTGCGGACCGCAAGTCGGACAAGCCAAACCAAGAATAGAATTAGTCCAGTGAAAAGAAGAGCAACAACAGTTGTGACTAAAACAGGGTAATCCAAGACTTTGAGGATCCGCTGAATTTTGGCCCGGGTCTGATTCAGTTGGGAGATTTCGGCAGAAATGTTAGGAGTGGATTTGTTGTAATCAATGGTCTTGATCTTTGGCAGAAATCCCTTTTCCACGCTGCTTTCCAGACAAAAAATATGGACCTGCTCAGCAGTCCTGCTAGCCACAAGGATATCCCGCTCCAAATCTTCCCAAGTCATCGTGGTTGGAGTTCCAGGCAGCCCGGGAATTTCCACCCCGCCTCCAGTGCTTCCAAGCGCGACTGCTTTCAGTCCTTCTCCATATACCGGAAGGAAGGCTTTCCCAAAAAAGCTGGTGTACAACATGGGAATCTCAGTATCCACTGTCAGATCGTTAATGCCTGAAATCTTTTGGAAGGATTGAGTTCCTGCCTGACGTTCATCAAACATGAACGGAAAAATGTAGCTTTCAAGAGGATACCCATCTGCTTTGATCTGATCGATGAGTTTCTGATAATCTGCTGCTCCCTTTTTTACCCGATCTGAATCAAACAACCTGAAATAGGCCTTTTTCATAGCCCCCTTGGGGTTATTGGTCATAAGCACGATATCTTCAATATTGGGTTCTAGATCAATACCAATCCCTTTCCATTGCAACTGATTATCCAAGGTCCATTTTTTCAAATCTGCATAACGCTCAAGGGCATCCTCTCCATTCTCCATGTTGAACCAATAGCCTTCTTCTTTGGGCAAAAGCAGCCAGGCCACCACAGGGATTCCATTTTGATTGAGCTTTTTGACAACCTCAGCTCTTTCCGGAGCGAAGTCAAGCATCCCCATCCGAATTTCCGCATTCAATCTCTGTAATTCGGATATCACTAAAGAATCGGCAAACAACTCAGCAAATTCTGCTGCAGGGAGTTCTGTGAAAAAGGAGATTTTTGGCTTTTGAGCAAGTGTAGGAAGGGCCAGAAACAGCAATAAGCCAAACAAGGCAGGTTTAATGCTTGTCAGGAAAGTAATTATAACTTCCCTCGATCCAGTGTTTAGTATGTTCGACATCAGGTTGGTTTTCAAAGCATTTTGGTTAATAAAAATTCAATCCGTCATATTGACGGAATAAATGTAGAAAAGTTTTTCTCATTCTGTCAAACTAACGGAATAAAAAATTTTACTTTTGTCTATGGAAACACCTGAAGCACTGCTCGACTTTATCAAAAATGGCCACAAGTACTATCTTCCCCACGTTTCTATTGACCCAGTGATTTTCGGCTACCATGATCAGGAGTTAAAAATCCTGCTACTCAAGTGGAAAGGTCTGGATGGCTGGGGATTACCGGGTGGGTTTATCAAGCGGGAGGAGCCGATAAGCCAAGCCGCAAATCGAATCTTGGAGGAACGTACCGGGCTCAAAAATGTATTTCTCCAGCAATTCTATATTTTTGGTGATTCACCCTATCGTACTCATAAGAGCAGTTTGCTGGAAATGATTGAGGAGGAGGAAGCCCAAAAAATATTGGAAGGAAGTTGGCTTTTCGAACGAACCTTATCGATCAGTTACTTTTCCCTGGTCGATTATTCCAAAGTCAAAGTCACCACGGATTTTTTCACTTACGATTACCATTGGTATGGAGTCAATGAAATTCCAAATTTACTTTTTGGTCAGAATGAAGTCGTAGAAAAGGCTCTTTCGACACTCAAACTTCAGCTCTATCACCAGCCCATTGGGTATAATCTTTTGCCTGAAAAGTTTACACTTCCTGAAATACACAGTCTCTATGAAACGATCTTGGACAAAAAACTCGACCAGCGAAATTTTCTCAGAAAAATGATGACCCTGGGCATCATCAAAAAACTCGACGAGCAGCGATCCATCGGGGCACATCGCTCACCCTATTTATACCAGTTTGAAATCGAGAGTTACGAAGAGGTTTTGAAACAGGGAATTGTGCACGCCAATTAATCTGGCCCTGTTAGTATCGTAAAAAAATAAAGGATTTAAGCTTCCAATTTCAGTTCAGTCATAAGCTTGTGGGATAGTCGTCTCGTTCCTGACCATTTGAAAAGGAAGCCTTCACTTTTTCAAGTTTAAGCTTCCTGAGATGATGCACATGGATCACGCAAAAGACCACACTGGCGATGATCAGGGGAAAAGACATCAAGAAAAGCCCATAAACAGTATAAAAGACACTGGAGATCAGGTGCCAAACCCTGAATTTGGCCATGTCCTTTTTGGAAATGGCATAAAAACCCGCGGCAATGGCGATGTATCCCATTGATTCTGCAATCCAATTCATAGTGCTTTGAAATTTTTCGTAGTTCTTTCCTTGTAAGTACTTGCTTTGAATTTGGCCTCAAGCTGGCCCAGTTCTTCTAAAAAATGAGGACTGCTTTCCACTAATTGCTGCATGGTAATAATCCCCGCATCCCAGTGTTTTCTAAATTCCGGCAAACTCATTTTTGATTTTTGTGAAAGGGTCAAAATTTGCTTTCGGCCATCATATTGATCCTGTTCTGTAATTAGATAACCTCTTTCCTTCATCCGGTTCACAATCTTCACAATTGCCGGATGGGACATTTTCAGCGCTTCGGAGATCTCTGAAATGGTTAATTCTTCCTGTTTTTCAAACAAAAGAAAAACCAGATGCCAGTTGGGCTCAATATCCAATCCGACCGATTTGTAATACTCACGCGTGCTGTAAAGCAATTCGTCACTCAATCGCTTGAGCCTTCCAGCCAAACCTTCATGTCCCAATGCTGTCAGAAAATCTTCCATGTCAATAAGTAGGTAACCAGTTACGCAAATATAAGGGCGATTTTATGTAATTGGTTACGTATCCAGAAAAAATTAATCTCGGATCGCACCCTCAAAAGGGAACAACCCAATCCCTTTGGTTTAAGTCTTTTTTCCTCGAATAAAAAACGCTATTGTCTCTTTTAGGAAACAATAGCTTCTTTCCCTATCTTTTGTCCTTTCAACTCGATAAACCTATGACCTTTCAACCTTCTTGGATCAAAGCAAGCCTATTTTCAATAGCAGCTCTTTTTTCCTTTGCCACGCTGGCCCAAACCACCCCTCCTCCTACCAAGCCCAGGATCATCATCACCGCCGACCCGGAGCTGGACGACAACAACTCCCTGATCCGCCTAATTCTTTACAGTTCGGAGCTCCAGATCGAAGGTCTGGTTTATGCCAGTAGCCAATTTCACTGGACTGGAGATGGCAAGGGTACCAAGTGGTTTGTTCCGGGAAGGGAATATGATCGCTTTGGCATGAACGAATGTCCCTGCACCTCCTGGAGATGGGCAGAGGGAGAGCGATTCATCCATGATATCGTGGAAGCCTATGAAAAATCGTATCCCAACCTGAAAGTCCACAACCCAAATTACCCCGATCCGGAGCACCTTAAATCGGTGATCCGATTCGGCAACATAGAGTTTGACGGGGACTTCAGCGAGGACACACCCGGCTCCGAGCTGATTCGTGAAAAAATCCTTGACGACAAACCCGGCAAGCTTTTTATCACCGCTTGGGGAGGTGCCAGTACCATAGCCAGAGCTTTGTTCACCATCCAGCGGGACTTTGAGTTTACCGAAGACTGGAAGGAAATCCAGGACAAAATCAACCGAAAAGTCGTGCTCCTCCCCTCCGGAGACCAAGACGACACCTTTGCCAGCTATATCCGCCCCAACTGGCCGGACATCGAATACCGCCAATTTCGCCAGGGTCCCAACTACGGGTATGGGGCTCAGATCCGGGCAGGCGCTGAAAATGCGCCATTTTTGACACCGGAATGGATGAAGGAAAATATCTCCGACCGAGGTCCTTTGGGCGAACTTTACCGTGTTTGGGGTGATGGCAAACAAATGGTCGAAGGAGACAAGGTGGACTACTTTGGTATTGCAGGTAAAACCAACGAGGAGCTCAAAGCCATGGGCTATTTCGTCTGGATGCCAGTGCAGGAAAAAGGCTCTTGGCTGGGTGAAGGCGATAACCATACGGTAATGAATATGCTGGGCAATGGCCTTAGAGCGTTTGAGGACGGAACCTTTGGAGGCTGGGGAGGAAGATCAATCATAAGCAATCAACCAACGGCTGTCGCCGGAATGAGTTCATCGGGTTCCGCGGACGACATGGCTGCCATGCTTTCCAATCAAAACCGTGCCCAGACAGATCTGGAGCCCTTTCCAAATTACTTTCCGGAAGCCCAGCGAGACTTTGCGGCCCGGATGAAATGGGCAGTCACTCCCAACTTCAAGGACGCCAACCATGCGCCCGTTTTGAGAATCGAAGGGCCATTAACCCTCATGGCAGCTGCCGGACAAAAAATCAAACTCCATGCATCCGTCACTGATCCGGATGGAGATGAAGTCTCCATAAAATGGTCCCAGACTCCAGTCAGCGGTTTTGAGGCAAAGGCAGAATTTGCCCAAACAGAAGGCAAGAATATAGAACTGACCATTCCCAAGGACAGCGGTTCAGGTCAGGAAATCCATGTCATCGTCGCCACTACAGACAGCGGCAGCCCAGCCCTGACGAGCTACCAGCGGGTGATCATACAGGTGAAGGCAAATTGAGCCAGTGTTATCGCTCCAAAAAATCAGCGACAATCTTCAAGGGACGCAGGGATAGACGGTTTTTGATGCGGAGAGCGGCTACCCGCTTGGCGATACTCTCCAGCGTCTTAAGCAACTCGAGCGTATGGGGTCCTTTGTTGAGCATAATGCATTCGGCGGTGGCCGCTCGTCCTGCGTCGGTGATTTCCGCCCGCGATGGCAGCCCCGACTTGTGCAGGTTTTCCAAAACCTGCGTAGCCCAAATCACGGGCACGTGAGCGGCCTCACAGAGCCAGGAAATCTCCTCCTGAATCTCCACCAAGCGCTCAAAACCAATCTCCACCGCCAAGTCTCCCCTGGCGATCATTACACCAAAATCCTGCTCGACCATTCCCTCGAGCACGAGTTCAGGAAAATTCACCACCGCTTCATGGGTCTCTATTTTCAAAATCACCGGTGGGGTATCCTCACGAAACTCCTGCATCGCAGCCCTGAGATCCACGATATCCTGGGCGGTGCGGACGAAAGAAAATCCCACCGTATCTGCATAGGTACAGACAAAGGGAAGGCAGGCGCGATCAAACTCTGTCAAGGAAGGAATGTCTAGCGTAGTATCCGGAAAATTCAAACCTTTTTCCGCCTTGATGACGGACTTTCTAGAGGAAATCCGTTCGATTCTGACGGATGCCTTACCCGAATCGACCTGCTCCACTTTGCCATAAATCATCCCATCGTCGATAAACACCCGGTCTCCTGTACGAAGGCTCTCGATCACTCCGGGCTCATTGGGACTGATGACTGTATCCTTTCGGTCAAAACCCTTGGCCGTCTCGCTCAGCCATACCAGCGAATCCGGATGCACTTTTACTTTGCCTTTCTTTTTCCCTTTTCCCAGAAGCACCGTCCTGATCTTTGGCCCAGCTAGGTCAAAATGGATTTTGCAGGGGATTCCCGTCTGCTTGCTTGCGGCTTGGATCTTCTCGACCATCTTCAGCCAGACAGCCTCATCATCGTGGGCACAGTTGATACGGGCGACACCCATCCCGCTCTTCAGCAGTTCGGCGACGAGTTTTTTTTCTTCCAAAAAAGACGCATCAAAAGTCACCATGACCGAGGAGGGCCATTCCGCCTGCACGTCGCCAAAGAGCCTGACGCTACTCTTGGCGATCTTCCTGTTGCCAAACTCCAGAGTGCAGGAGTCGAGTCTTTTGAACTTAGTCCCCAAATGCTGCAGCGTTACCTGAATCTGTCGGTGGATATGACTCTCTCCACTTGCCAAGGAGGAAAGGCCAGTGGCATGCAGATGATCCTGCAGCTTTCGAATGTCATTTTTACGCAGGATCAGGTATTTCAAAAAATTCAGTGCGGACTTTTTGTTTTCGGGATGAACCCGTTCCAGTCTCTGGGAAAAAACATTTTTCACCTCGGACATCTCCTCATGAAGGGCTGTGAGTCTCGACTGGATCAGGGAAAGGTTGGCGGGCATGGTGTCTTTTGGCTTAGTATCGGATTGGCTGGGCTTGAGGTTGCGGATTCGGACTAGAATTCGGATGAATAACGCCTGAATTCAAAAAATAATCCCGCTGAAAGCCAGCTTTCTGTGCTCTTTTTATCCAAAAAAGGCATAAACCCGCATTATGCATTAGAGTAAGTATAGGGTTGGCTGAGATTAGAGATTT
>CAZTJM010000022.1:0-41836 GCA_964613865.1 uncultured Limnohabitans sp.
AGAGGCCTTTTTTTTTACCTTTTTTTTTATTCGCCAAACGAAATAGCAACTTCAGAATTTTTTTATACGCCAGAATACAATTTTTCCATCACCGCCGCGAAAGCGGTGACGGTTTCTTCCACGTCTTCGAGGGTATGAACTGCCGTAGGAATTAATCTCAAGATAATCATTCCTTTAGGTACAACCGGGTAAATCACCACTGAACAGAAGATGCCGTAGTTCTCGCGAAGGTCCATCGACAATGCCGCAGCCTCGCCTACAGTTCCGTTGAGTACAACAGGTGTCACAGGGGAATTTGATTTTCCTGTGCTGAAACCATGCGAATGCAGCCCGTCTCTCAGCGCATGGACTATTTTCCAGAGATTGTTTTTAAGTTCTGGCTGAGATCTCAAGAGTTCCAGTCTTTTCAGAGCACCCTCTACGAGCAGCATTGGGAGGGATTTGGCGAAGATCTGCGATCTCATGTTATACCTCAAGTACAAGATCACGTCGGCGTCTCCCGCGACAAAAGCTCCGATCGATGCCATGGACTTGGCAAAAGTGGAGAAATACAGGTCGATTTGGTCTTGCACGCCTTGTTCTTCGTCGGTACCAGCGCCGGTTTTGCCCATTGTTCCAAATCCGTGTGCATCGTCCACCAGGATCCTAAACTCAAACTTCTTTTTCAACTCGACGATCTCTTTCAGTTTTCCCTGATCTCCGGTCATGCCGAATACACCTTCGGTGATTACCAAAATGCCACCGCCTGTTTCCGCGGCAAGTTTGGTCGCTCTTTCCAGCTGTTTTTCGCAGCTTTCGATATCGTTGTGAGGGAATACATAGCGCTTGCCGATGTGCATTCTCAGCGCGTCTATGATACAGGCATGGCATTCGGAATCATAGACGACTACGTCTTTCCGATCGAGGATCGCGTCAATCACCGACATGATTCCCTGATAGCCATAGTTCAAAAGGTAGGATTTTTCTTTGCCAACGAATGCCGCGAGCTCGTCCTCCAATTGTTCATGGAGGTTGGTTTGTCCGGACATCATACGGGCTCCCATAGGATAGGCTGCTCCCCACTTGGCTGCGGCGTCAGCATCGGCCTTTCTCACCTCAGGATGGTTGGCAAGTCCCAGGTAGTTGTTTAAGCTCCAAGTCAGAACTTCCTTTCCTTTGAATCTCATCCGGGGAGCAATCTCGCCTTCGAGTTTTGGAAATGACCAATAGCCGTCAGCAAACTCAGAGTGTTTGCCCAAGGGGCCCATATTCGTTTTTAATTTTGCAAATAGATCCAAAGCAGTTTGAATTTAGTGTTTATGCGAAAGTCGATTTTTCATTAAAATCCGCCAAAAATAAGACTATTATGCCTCGGAAGCAAAAAACTGTTTTTATCAAAAACCCAATCCAGAAAGTTCGGAATATTTTCCTTACTTCGCTTCAGACCCTTGGATACGTCCGGGAAAATGTATTTAAGCATGCCTAAAATCAAAAAACTACTGGTGGCCAACCGTGGTGAGATAGCCCTGAGAATCATGCGGACAGCGCGTGAGATGGGGATTGCGACCGTTGCGGTTTTTTCGGAAGCGGACCGTCTTTCACCCCATGTAAAGTTTGCGGACGAGGCAGTATGTCTAGGGCCGGCGCCTTCCAAGGAATCCTATCTGGTGGGCAGCAAGATCGTTAATGTTTGCAAAAGGCTAGATGTGGACGCTATCCATCCCGGCTATGGCTTCCTGTCGGAAAACGCCGAGTTTGCCAAACTAATAAAAGATTCCGGATTGATATTCGTCGGGCCCTCACCGGAGTCCATCGAGATCATGGGATCGAAGCTGGCGGCTAAGCAGGCCGTCGCGAGATACAATATTCCCTTGGTGCCAGGGACGGAGCAGGCGATTTCGGATATTTCCATTGCCAAGAAGAGAGCAGAAGAAATAGGATACCCCATCCTGATCAAAGCATCCGCTGGAGGGGGAGGCAAGGGGATGAGAATCGTCGAAACAGAGGCTGAATTTGAGGAGCAAATGCAGCGGGCCGTTTCCGAAGCACAATCCGCATTTGGGGATGGAGCCGTTTTTATAGAAAAATATATCACCTCTCCCCGGCATATAGAGATACAGGTGTTGGGCGATCAGCATGGAAGCGTCGTATATCTTTTTGAAAGGGAATGCTCGATCCAGCGACGCCATCAGAAGGTAATCGAGGAAGCTCCGTCGGCGGTCGTATCTCCCGAGATGCGAAAGGCTATGGGCGAGGCCGCCGTGGGAGTGGCAAAAGCCTGCGACTACTATGGTGCTGGGACGGTGGAGTTCATCGTGGACGAAAACCTTGACTTTTACTTTCTCGAAATGAATACTCGCCTGCAGGTCGAGCATCCTGTCACAGAGATGATCACGGGAAAGGACCTCGTCCGGGAGCAGATCCTGATAGCCGAAGGCAAACCCCTGTCATTTGCCCAGGAAGACCTTAAAATAAACGGCCACGCGGTGGAGATTCGGGTATATGCAGAAGACCCAAAAAACAATTTCCTCCCCGACATCGGCAAGCTCGAAACCTATCGGCGCCCACAAGGTCCGGGAATACGAGTGGACGATGGGTTTGAAGAGGGAATGCAGATACCGATCTTTTACGACCCGATGATTGCCAAGCTGATTACCCACGGGGAAAGCCGTCGGGACGCCATAGAAAGGATGATCCGGGCGATCGATGACTATCGAATCACCGGTATCCAAACGACTTTGGAATTTTGCCGATTTGCTCTTCAGCATGAGGCTTTCGTTTCGGGTGATTTTAATACCAAGTTTGTACAGCTTTACTTTACACCGGAAATGCTGGAGCCAAAGTTCACAAAGGAGGAGGAGGAACTGCTTGCGGCTTTGGCTGTGGAGTTTTTCGAAAAAGAAGAAAACCGCCTCAACCCAAGCCATCCGCTGCCTTCGCTCCCGAGTACCAAATGGAAAAACCGTTTGATCTGATGGCGGAGATTCTACCTCTCAAAGCCTGGAGATATAATGAGCGATTGAGCGAAAATCTGGAAGATTTGACGGCTCCGCTCTTTGATGTGGTTTCAGCCCGTCAAAGGGAATTGCTCTATGAAAATCCCCTAAACAGCATCCATCTGTCCGTTCCCCAAGGTGAAAATCCGGCAGAGAATGCCCGGAAAACCTTGGCGAACTGGAAATCGCAAGGGATCATCGCACAAGATCCACTTCCGGGGATCTATGTGTATTACCAGTATTTTCGTCTGCCTGGCGATCAAGAGGAACGATGTAGGAAGGGTTTCATCGCGCATATTAAGGCCTACGATTGGGATGAGCGTGAAATCCTCCGCCATGAAAGCACGATCGTATCTTCGGTGAATGATCGCATAGACCTCCTGCGCGCCACTGAGATTCAGGCAAGCCCCACCCATGGCTTGTACGAAGATGAATCCGAGGAACTCGAGGTCCACATGGATGCGGCCATGGCTTCACCCCTGTACGAACTGGAGGATTATCAAGGCGTCCGAGAGGTAATCGCCGTCATCCATGACAGGGATATCATTTCCAGATTTTTGGAAGTGCTAAAGCAAAAAACGGTGATTTTGGCAGACGGGCATCATCGCTTAGAGGCTGCGATCGAATATAGAAAGATGCAAAAGGATACCTTTCCCTCGGCCAAATGGAGAGGCTCGGATTACCATTTGATGTACCTGACCAATGCACATGGCAACCACCTTAAGATACTCCCCACGCATAGATTGCTCTATGGGATGGAGCTATCGGAGGAATTATTTTTGGAGAAAATAGGGGAATGGTTTGACATAAGGTTCTTTGGTGATGCCGAGGAACTCGCCACTTACACCTTTCAGAGGAAATGGTCCTTTGGATTGATCCTGCAGGATCGGTCCTATGTGGTCAAATTCAAGCCGGAGCGATTTGAGGAGATTAGGCCTGATTTGCCCGAGGCCTTGAGAAGCTTGGACTTGGTGATTTTGCACGACGTTGTGTTTGGGAGAATCCTTGGGATGGATGCGGAAAAGCAAAGAAAAACCGATCAGCTTGCCTTCGAGCGCAATTTTGCAAGGTGTCTGCGGGAGGTAAGAAGCGGAAGGGCAAGCTTTGCCATCATTACCCGCGAGATTGAAATGAGACAAGTTTTGGACGTTTGCAAAACGGGTGCATTGATGCCTCAAAAATCTACTTACTTTTACCCGAAGGCACTCGGAGGATTGCTTTTCGGAAGCATTAAACAAGAAGAATTTGAATACGATTATGAAGCCTTTTTTGAGCAAGCTAAGCGATAGACGCATCATTCTGGCTTCGAACTCCCCGCGCAGGCAAGCGCTTCTCAGAGGATTGGAACTTGAGTTTGAAGTACGTGTCAACTCAATTGACGAGACTGTACCTGCCGACCTTCCCGCCGAATACGCGGCAGCATTTCTGTCCAGGCTGAAAGCCGAAGGCTATCCCGATCCCTTAGCTCCTGACGAGATTCTGATCACGGCAGACACGGTTGTGATCGTCAATGGCCGTATTTTGGGGAAGCCCAATTCGGAAAAGGAAGCTTTTGAGATGATCAAAAGCCTATCTGGGACGAGCCATACGGTGATGACTGCGGTGACGATCAAGGATCACAAAAAAAGCGTGACGCTGGAAGATGAGGCCAAGGTGACTTTTCGATTTTTGGACGAAGAGGAGATCTGGCACTATGTCCGCAACTACGCCCCATTTGACAAAGCCGGTGCCTATGGAATTCAGGAGTGGATAGGGTTTACCGGAGTGAGCAGCATAGAAGGTTCCTACTTCACCGTTATGGGCTTTCCGCAACACTTAGTCTATCAACAGCTGAAAAAGTGGTGAGGCTTTCCCACCGGCCCTAGACAAGCAGATTTCTTCCCACGACGGGATCGATCGTCCTACCGTCCGCTGCGGCTGGATTGGCCTTTAGCCAATCCAGCGGCTCAAGTAGTGGTTCGTTGGAGAGGTCAAAGGTGCCAAAGTGCATGGGGATGAAGTGCTTTCCACCCATCTCCATAAATGCCCGGGCCGCGTCCATGGGACTGGTATGGACTGGATGCATAAACCACTCCGGCTTGAACGCTCCCACGCCCATGATCGCGTAATCAGGGGATCCCATGGTGTCAGCGATTAGCCTGAAATGCGGATCATATCCGGAGTCGCTCATGAAATAAATACTCCTGTCACCACTCTCGATGAAATACCCACCCCAAAGTCGCTGGTTAGTATCGGTGAGTCCTCGCCTGGACCAATGCCGTGTCGGTACAAAGGTGATCCTCAGGGATTCTTTGAGATCGTAGGACTGAAACCAGCCCGCCTCTTGTATAGGATTCTTCGGCATCCAGGGCTTCAGGAGTGGGGACATATTCATTCCAGTCAGGATTGTCGCTTGCGGCATGAGTTTTCCCAAAAGCCTCAAGGTCGCCTCATCGCAATGATCACGGTGGTCATGGGAAACCAATATGTAATCCACTTTCCCCAATTGATCCGGTACGAGAGGAAGCTTTGAATGGCGTTTTAGGGCCCAATTGTCTATCCAAACGGGATCCGTAAGGATCGTAACTCCGGCTAGACGCATCAGGTAGCTGGCATGTCCCAGCCAGATCAGCTGATCTTTTCCACTGGGGAACGGATTCGGTATCTGGTGCACTTCCAACCTTCGCTTGTCCGTCTTTTTTTCTTCTTCTTGGGGATTTTTGCTGAACTTCCATTTGACCACTGCAGCGAGGCTTGCCTCAAAAGGATGGTGCAGGTTTTGGAAGAGGCCATTGCTTAGACGAGGTGTTCCTTTCCAATCGCTGGGAACTCTGTCATAGGGTAGTTTGGGGTTGTATGTGTGGTTCAAAGTTGTATCGGAGTTGAAATCGACGGTGGTGAGCAAATATCCTGCAGGGGCCGCCGCCGCTAGGGCAGTAAGAAAAGTCCTTCTTTTCATCAATTGAACTTGAATTCAGTAGACAAACTGGATTTGATGCCGAAAAGTTGCTCCGACGAAGTTGAAATGGTTTGGCCATTTCCACCTTTTCCCGTCCTGCCCGATTCCGACTGGAATTGAGCTGGTTCTAAAAGAGGACGATCAGTCACTTCCAAAGTTCTGGACAACCATGAAATAGGGCATGTTATAGAAGTTTTTCTCCCGATACACTCTTGCCCCACAGCCCAACTTTTTGAATTGGGGGTTGAGAATGTTTTGCCGGTGGCCAGGGGATTCCATCCAGAGCTTGACGACCGACTTTGCGAAGGAAAGATACGTGTGGGGTGGGATCACTTCGCGCTTGGAGGTCAAGGCGTAGGTGAATTCACCTGAAGGGTAGGGAGGGTTTACTTTTCTGCCAGCTTGGTATTGCAGGCCATAGGTGGAGCAGATATTCTCTCCGAAAAATTCCGGATTCAAGCCCTCCAAATGAAAGCGATCCCGCACCGAACGCTTGATCCGAATCCTGCTCGTGTGGGAGTAAAAGCCGTATTTGACCATGTCCTGGGCATGTCCGGAAGCGACGAGCTCGATCTCTGACCTGAATTCAAAGGGTTTCAGTTTAGCTTTTACCCGCTCTTCGTTGGTGGCGTAGAATATGGCAGCCTGAAGCAAGGGGAAATTCACCTGGTCGAAGTCTATGGCTTCGTATAGCGCCTCGATACGGTAAAAAGTGGCCTCATTGTATTTATGGTAAGATTCGTGAGTCCAGCTTTGAGCGCTGGAGTAAAAGGAAATCAGGACAAAAGTCAGAGTCAGCAGTCTATTCATCGGTACGGATACTCGTCAGTTAGGACGAATCCGAAACGGATTTATTTTTGGTGGATGGGAATTTTTTGAACCAAATTTCAGAAATGAATCGATTTCAGTTCGTTAGGACTGCTGGCTGTTGCCTGATCGAGGTAAGGCTTATTTCCTTATTGTGAAGGTAAACTTGGAGCCCTTTCCAGGCTGTGATTCGAGGCTGATCTCACCTCCCAGGAAATCAACGGACTTTTTGACAATCGCGAGACCTATCCCGGTACCGTCGTAGTCCCGCTGATTGTGTAGTCTTTGAAAAAGCACGAAGACTTTGCTGAAATATTCTTCGCTTATCCCAATGCCATTATCTTCCACAGAAAACTCCCACACCTCGCCTAGGTCTTTGCCTCGCACAGTGATAATGGGCGGTACTTCCGCTTTGGAGTACTTGATGCCATTGCCGATGAGATTTTGAAAGATCTGGAAAATCGGCGTTTTATAGGAGTAGATCTGGGGTAAGTCCTCGTAGATGATCGTGGCATTTTTCTCCTTGATGGCCTTCTTCATGAAGTGCTCCAGCTCTTCAACAAGCTCGTTGACATTCAAGCTGGATTTTTGTTCGCTCACTTTTCCTACCCTCGAGAGCTCTAGAAGATCCAGAATGATCCGCTGCATTTGTCTGGCTCCATTGGTTGCAAAGTGGATGTATTCCAAAGCCTTTTCGTCCAGCACATGCTTGTATTTGCGCTCCAGCAGGCCCATGAAGCTGGAAATCATCCGGAGCGGCTCCTGGAGGTCATGGGAAGCCACAAAGGCAAATTGCTGGAGCTCTTGGTTGGAAATTGCCAGATCCTTCACATTTTTTTCCAGCTTCTGGTTGAGCGTTTGAAGAGATTCTTCAAATTCCTTTTGGCTGGAAATGTCCTGCATCGCACCCACCACTCGGGTGACTACGCCTTGTTCATTTCGGATAAAGATGGCCTTATCCAACACGAAAGCATAGCTACCGTCGCTCCTGAGAAATCTGTACTCCTCCAGCCAGTGGCTTCTGCTGGATCTCGGGTCCATGTAGGACTGAATGAGCTGAAATATCCTCGTCCGGTCTTCTGGATGGATGAGGCTCAACAGAAATTCGAAGCTTGTCTCGGTGACTTTTGGATCGTAGCCGAAAAGTGTTAGAAATCCTTCGCCCCAATACAGGTTCTCCTTTTCAACTTCAAAATCCCAAATCGCATCACTGGTTGCCCTGGTGACGATCTGGAATCTTTCAATATGCTGGGCAGCGGATTTTCTGCTTTCGGCTAGCTCGGAGATGTTTTGGCCGGTACCAAAGATGCAGTTCCTGTCGTGGTAAGTCAGTTGGGAGGCTGAAAAGAGAAACGGGATCCTTTTGCCGGATTTGGTATGCAATTCCAGAGTAAAGTCCATCTGACGGTCTTCGGTCACCTTTCGGGAATAGGAATTGAAGATGGCGCTGTCTTTCGGCGCAAAAAACTGCTCGGGACTCATTTGCGAAATCTCCTCGGCCGAGTATTCTGACATTTCCTCCAATTGGTGATTCCAGAGCAAGAATTTCCCATCGGTATCAAATAGGAAAAAGAGACTCGGAAGCTGTTGGATCAGGGATTGGTTAAACCCGATTTCCTCCTGGAGCGCTTGGGCGACTTCTTTTTCCTGGGTGATGTCGACCATCATTCCCCTGATTTTTTTTGGTTTACCTTCTTCGACAACGACGTTCACCCGATCATTGATCCAAATGGTTTTTCCCTCTTTGGTCAAGAAACGGTAGTCAAAGTTGTGGTCTTGGTGACGATTCGTCTCCAGATGGCAGGTCTTTATCGCGATCTCCCGATCTTCGGGATGGATGTGATTCTGCCAAAAATCTTTTTCCTCCATCCATTCCTGTGGAGTATATCCAATAATTTTTTCCGACTGCGGGCTGATGTAGGTAAACTCGAAGGTCTGAGCGTCAGCTTCCCAGAAAACTCCGTCCAGATTTTCGATCAGCGATCTGTTATTCTCTTTTTCGCTCTTCAGCTTTTCCTTGGTTTGGACGAAGTCATCCACATCCTGAAGCGTTCCAATCAGTTTTTGACGGCGGGTTTTTGCGTCCAAAACCAGCTTGGCTTTGGAGAGAACCCAAATTGAATTTCCGTCTTTTTGTACCAATCTGTGCTTGATATCGAAATCGGACACCCCCGCCAAGAATAATTCAAAATGGTTTTTGACGGATTGAAAGTCTTCCTGATAGATAATAGACTTCAGCCCAGCGTAGCTTGGAGTGAACTCATTGGGAAGAAACCCCAAAAGACGGTAGATGCCGTTGGAAAAAGACAGTGTTTTCGTTTCCAGATCCATCTCCCAAATGCCCGAGCCTGTCATCGATTCCAGATGCTCTAGCCAATCCTCCTTGTGGATACTTGGCTTCGGCAGGGGTATTTTGGCGGTACTCAATTCAGTTTTACTCATTTTTCATTTCTATCAAATCGACGGAAACAGGCGATAAGTTGTGAGTTAGAGACTACCAAACTAGCTGCTCGTCAAAAGGAAAGCTTCCGCGATTCCTTCGCAAATAGCGCTACGTGGGATTGCCTTGGAAGCTTTTGTCTCAAAATGTAAATCAACGCGACCGTTTTCCGATTCCTCTACCATAAAAGGCCTAATTAGACATGAAGCAGACGTAGGATATTGCTGTTGGCGCGAGGAAATGGAATCGTTAAAAGCTTTCAAAAAAAAAATGATGTGCCCCCGAGAGGTTGGTCACCTATCAGTGGCACATCAATTCAAGCAGCCTTACTTTCTTTAAGCCAATGCTTTGCGGCAAAATTCGACGCATTTTTGGACTTCTTTTACGGCATCGGATCCTTCGGGAACCTGATATTCCAGCTCTATCGTCGCGGGAAATTTGTATTTGTTCTTTTGCATCAGTTTCAGCATATCTGGAATTGGCGTGTCGCCCTTTCCCCAAGCCAAATTCCCCTTGCCATTGGCTGGCGTCTGACGATCTTTGGTGTGCATGCTGAGTATGCGGGAGTGCCGCTTTTCGATCAGTTGCATAAGATCGCAGTGTCCGGCAGCGATGTAGTGGCCTGCATCAAGGTTCAGTCCGTTGTTCGGACTTTGCGCCAGAGCCGTATCCCAAAAAGTAAACGTTTCCTGCTCGTGTCCGTGATAGCCAACGTTCATTTTGTTCTTTTCGCCAAGTTTTCCCAGCCGAAGCGTCTGCGCATCGTCAGAAGGGTGCTCTAGGGTCACGTGACTCGCCCCGAGCGTTTTGGCGGCTTGCATGCCGTAGGATACTTCCAGATCGGAATTGTTTCTTCCAAAAGCGCTTGGCTTGAATGCATAGATGCTTACCCCGGCGTCCTTGTACATCTTGCGTAGCTGCTCAAACTTCTTCATGTCCGCCTTGGCCCGCCAGTCGGCGACCACTTTGGTGTAGGCTTCTGCTTGGGCCCGCAAGTCAGCCATTTCCTTGGTCTCGTCCTCCGTGAGGGTCTCGCCCCGGCGTTGCTTTCCCCCCAACTGAGAAGCCCGCATCCGGTTGAAAGTAGGTTTTGGCATCCCTGCAAAGCTTTCCGCTGGATCTCCCATCAGTTCTATCGAAGACAATCCTGAATCGACGACATACTTCAATGTAGCTTCTGCGCTTTGGTCGGGCATGGATCGGAAGGAATAAGTGATGCATCCGATCTTGACTCCGTTTATTTCCGAATCCGGCTTGTTGAGCGATTTGATGAGGGCAGGGGCGCCCTGCAGCCAAGTAGGTGCCATAGCCAGACCAGCTATTCCCAAGGCTGATTTTTGTAGAAATTCTCTTCTGTTGTTCATGGTTAAGTTGGGTTTGCAAGAGTGTCTAGGCTCAAATTAGGATTTTTATTTCGGCTTTGCCCCTGATTTTGAACTGTGTCTGTTTTTCAAGGCTAGTTGGCAAAATAAGGTGGCGACTAGTAGCCGAGAGCTTTGTCATCCCCCCTTGGATCAGCGCCGCCTTCCATCCTTCCATCAGGCAAGATCAAAATTGCATCAACTTTGCCGATCACCGGGCTGTTTCCCTCATTGATCAGGTATCCTCGGGATTTTAGCGTTAGAATTAGCGTTGAATCAAATGATTCAGGTTCAAAATTGACCAGATCGGGGAGCCATTGGTGATGAAATCGAGGGGACTCTACAGCCTCTTGCATTCCCATACCAAACTCAGCTACATTCAAGATCGTCTGCAACACGGAGGTGATAATCGTTGATCCTCCCGGAGTTCCTACGACCATCCAGAGCTTACCGTCTTTCTCGACGATAGTGGGAGTCATTGAACTAAGCATCCGCTTTCCTGGAGCAATGCTGTTGGCTTCCGCTCCAACTAGCCCAAACATATTTGGAACCCCCGGCTTGGCGCTGAAGTCGTCCATTTCATTGTTCATGAAAAAGCCCAACTCTTCGATGAAAACCTTGGAACCATAGTCTCCGTTAAGCGTCGTCGTAACCGAGACAGCATTACCCTCAGCATCCACGATGGAGTAGTGTGTAGTCTCCATGCTTTCGGAAAACTGTAGCTCTCCCTGGGCAATCTGCTCCGATCTGGTCGCTCTCTGAAAGCTGAATGACTCCATCCTTGACTTTAGATATTTTGTATCAAGAAGTTGATCTACAGGTATGTTAACAAAATCAGGATCTCCCAAATAATAGTTGCGATCTGCATAGGCGCGGCGCTCAGCCTCGACCAAAACCTGCACATACTCTGGCGAATGATGCCCAAGCTTTTGCAAGTTATAAGGCTCGATCATTTTTAGGATCTGGGCCAAAGTCATCCCCCCCGAACTGGGGGGAGCCATGGAGACCACTTTTAGGTTTCGATAAGGAAAAACCAGTGGTTCTCGCCATTTTGCCTCGTAGCCTGCCAAATCCTCCTCGGTGATGATGCCGCCTTTTTGCTGCATGTGTGCTGCAAGCAATTGAGCTGTTTCACCCTTGTAAAATTCGTCGCGGCCATTGTGGGAGATTCGCTCGAGTGTGGCAGCCAAGGCGGGGATTTTCAATGTGTCCCCAGCCTGGATATCCCGGTCGAAAAACGTTCCTGCGCCGTTTACTTCGGCAAATTGTCTTCTAGCACGCTGCAGCCTTTCAGCCTGCCTTTCCGTGACGACAAATCCGTCACTGGCCAAGGTAATGACAGGCTGCAAGATCTCCGCCGGACTCAGCTTTCCAAACTTGGCTTGTGCTGCGAATATTCCGGCAATCGTCCCAGGCACTCCTGAAGCCAATGCACCCTGGGTGCTAAGGCCTTGGATTACTTCCCCCTGTGGATCGAGATACATGTCCTTTGTTGCCGCAGCAGGAGCCTTTTCGCGATAGTCTATAGAACCCACCGAACCATCGGCCATTCGATAGACCATGAAACCTCCACCACCGAGGTTTCCCGCAAAAGGATAGGTCACCGCCAAAGCCATCTCAGTTGCCATCATGGCGTCAAAGGCATTTCCGCCTTTCTTGAGCACTTCCAGTCCTATCCGCGAAGCTTCCTCACGTGCGGACACGACCATCGCTTTTTCGGCGATTAGCCCAGTTTTTGGTTCAGGTTTTGGAGTCTCTTTTCCACAGGAGAAGAGAAGCAAAAACGCAAAGACAAAGGCTGTAGGAGTCGCCCTTTTCATCAATTCTTTTCGAGCAAAGTACTGTTGAACAGTTTGAGGATTCGTTTGTATTCATCTGTCCAGCTGCTAGGCTCTACAAATCCGTGATCCTCTACAGGATAGACCGCCATTTCCCAATTGTCCTTACCAAGCTCAATCAGTCGCTGAGAAAGCCTCACCACGTCTTGGAAATGCACATTCACATCCAACATGCCATGGGCAATCAAGAGATTCCCCTGCAAGCCTTCGGCGAAATAGATGGGAGAGGAGCGGCGAAAGGCAATCGGATCCTCTTCGGGTGTGTTAAGGATGTTTGCGGTATAGCCATGGTTGTAGTGTGCCCAATCCGTCACCGAGCGAAGTGCGGCTCCAGACGTGAAGACATCTCCGTGGTTGAAGAGGGCCATCAGCGTGATAAATCCTCCGTAGCTTCCGCCGTAGATGCCGATTTTCCCGGGAGTAACGCCATGTTCGGCCATAAGAAATTTGGCCCCGTCGACTTGATCAGAGAGGTCTTTTCCGCCCATATGGCGGTAGATCCCAGTTCTCCAGTCACGTCCATATCCTGCTGACGCGCGGTAGTCTATGTCCAAAACAGTGTATCCAAGATCGGTCAGGAGATTGTGAAACATATATTCGCGGAAGTAGCTGCTCCACCACTTGTGGACGTTTTGCAAGTAGCCAGCGCCGTGGACGAAGATCACCGCAGCGCCGTTTTTCTTGGAAGGCTCGGGGAGGTAAAGCCTGGCCGGAACCTGGGCTCCATCCTGTGCGGCAAATCTGACGATCTGCGGATCTCTCCATTTATACGCTTTGAACTCCTCACTTTGGCCTGAGGTCAGCTGCTGGGCTTTTGCACCCGCCTTGTTGTCCTGGAGATACAGTTCCGCGGGGGTATTGCTGTAGGAATAGATGATGGCAATTTTCTTTTCGTCGGGAGAGAGGACTACCGCGTTGTTACCTGTCATCGAAGTGAGCTTTTCCATAGTCCCACCCATCAGGGGCATTTTGTAAAAGTGCCGCTCACCTGGATCGACTTCGGATGTCGTCAGATACCAAGACTTTTTGTCCTTGGAAAGGAATGGATCAAATACCTCAAAATTGCCTTGGGTCAAGGCTTTTTTCTCTCCGGTCCCCACATTCAGCAAATAAAGATGCGAGTAGCCGGTCGCTTCAGACTGAAAATAGATGTGTTGGTTGTCAGGAAGCCAGCCCAGCGTACCTCCGCCAAAGCCTCCGCCTATACCCGGCCCTCCGACCCACGCTTCGTCGCGCTGACGATCAAGCGTTTTGAGTTTACCAGTTTCCAGGTCTACCTCCGTGATCCATCGGTCTTTATTGTCAAAAGCCCGAACTTGGAGAATAGCCTTTTTTCCATCGGGGGAAAAGATAGGACTGGATAAGGTGAGCGCACGCTCTTTTTCCTCCCAGGTCTTCTCTGGATAGTCCTTTACATAATCGGGAAGGTCTTTGATGCCAGGAAGATCGGAGGTGGATACGAAGTAAACGGTATCCCTTATCAGATCATAAATGCCAATCTCAACTTTGCTTGGACTGTTTCCCACCTTTGACCTCGCACTGAGGTCTTCGGTATAGCCAGATGCGTCGACGTAGTTGGGGACTGCCGTATTTTTGTTGGTTGCTGGCGTGAAGATGGAGAAGGTTGCGAATCTTTCATCCGGTGAGAGCTGAAGGTTGGTGAGGTTTTTACCCTGTGTGTAGTATGTGTATTCGTCAAAACCTTCGCGAATGGATTCCCGATAGGCTTTTGACTTTTCCTGCGCTTCTTTTCTCTCACGAACTACGTCGAGTAGCTTTAGGTTTTCGGACTCGAGAAAAGTGGTTTTCTCTTCGGACTTGTCTTTGGAGGAGGGCTTGGAGCCACTAGAGATATTGGTGACCTTGCTGACGCTTTTTGAGCTTCGGTCAAAAACGTAGATGTTTCCGCTTGAGTTGAAGGCGATTCGATTTTCATTGGCCAAAAACCGAAGATTGGTCACCGGCTCATGCCACTCCAGGAGCGTGGTGTTGGTCTTTTTCTCCAGATCTTCGAGAATAATCAGGTTGTCCTTCCTGTAGATTCTCTGGCTTTGGTCTGCATTGAGGTCGGATTGAGGCCTCGCGAGGGCCTTTTCCTCCGGCCAATGCACCTTGGTAATTTGTGACGGGTTTGCCAGATTTATTTTGTAAAGTGAGTCCGTGGGGTCTCCTTCTAGATTGTATTTGAAAAAGATCGTCTTACCGTCATCGCTCCATTCGGGGGAGGAGGGGAATACTCCCATCCACTTGGGATCGCGCATGATGTGTTCGACTGAGAGTGGGGACTGTGCCGATACTTCCGTCAGAGCGAAAAGAAGAAGCGGCAGAAGAAGTAGTTTTCTCTGCATGGGAAAGAATTAGGGTGTTTGAAATTCAGTTAATTGCCGAAACGAACTTGGTCAATTCGGTTTCGATGACCTTGATTTGCTCCTGAAGTGAGTCATTGAGCGAGGCTGAGTTTTCCAAGTTAGCCTCGATTTCTTCAAGTGTCCTCCTGGTTTTGATGGCACCGATGTAGCTCATACTCGGCTTGGCCTTGTGGCAACGCTTTTTGATCGTCGCAAAATCCCCGCCTTTGTAGAACGAACCTAGTTCCTTCAAATCCTTGATATTCGTATCCAGGATGATTTGGATCATCTCACGGATCATATCCGGATCATCGTCTCCAAAGTACTGATAAATGGACTGCTCGCTTATGAGATGGTACATGTGCGGAAAAAGAAGGATGTAAACTGATAAAAATCGCGGTTTGTTGTCAGTAAGTTAAAACAAAAAACATTTTCCCAAAAGTCTCTTTTGCTTTTCATGAGTTTTAAATTTGGGCGATCAAACGACAATTCTCCCCGGGACTGCCCGTAAATGGAGAAATAAGAAGACATGACGAAGAACAAGAAAATTTTCCTGGTCCTCTTTATCATTTTCATGGCAATCATGCTTTGGATCGGCTATGATATTTCCAGAAGGACGACTTTCCCCGGCTCCAAAGGGAATTTAAAAGAACGTATTTCGTCTGAAACCGAAGCGGAGAAAAAATGACGGCAAACAAGATTGACGTTGAGAAAATCGACTTGGAAAGGATGAAAGAGTCCACCACGGAGACTCCGGGTACGCTGCCCTATGCACACCACAGCGGAAGTGCCGTAGTGAAACCGGAAGACCAAGGCAAGATCACCGGGCGAGCCGTGGCGGCCATGCACACGCAGACCGACATGCAGATGGCCCAGATATACGAGCAGATGAGGCTATTGGCCGACCAAGCGAAGAAAATCCAAAATAGGGTAGAAGTTTCTGAGCGAATCTACCAAGCCACGATGGCCTTTGAGCCGCTGATCAACCACCGCTATTTTTTATACCAAAAGGCCGAGGGATCGGACTTTCTAAGCATGATCGCTCCCGAGGAGTGGGGGAGAAAGCGTGATTGGGCGACCTTTGTCGCGGAAGTGAAGCTTCTCGCTGACCATACCTGGGAGATTCTCAGAGACAACAACTAATTGATGGAACATCTGATGACAAGACAGCTCGACCTTATACTAAAGGAAGGTGGTGCGAAATATGACTGGCAAATCGAGCTGGACTTGAACCCGAGTTTTTTGGACACAAAAGGAAAATCCTGGCTCAAAGAAATATTTGAAGACCTCGGTGGTAATGGAAGCTTTCCTCTTCTGGAAAAGCTCAAGTTTGATTTCAAATTAGGAAGAACTCTTCTGGTCTGGGATGACGAGCTGCATTTCAACCGATATAGGCTGACGACCTTTCGGTCCGAGATGTACTCCGAATGGAACTTTGGGTTTGCCGAAGGACATAAACGACTCTGCCGAACCTACGAAAAGGAATGTCTCAAAGCTGGAATGCAACTTCGGATTTGGAATGGTCCGCCCGTGGCCAAGAGTGCTTTTGGCGAAGCTTCAGATTCTGGCGACCTGACGGGCAATGGCGCTACCGGCTGGAAGTTGACCGCCTACAATGACGCCCAATACGACCTACAGACCCGCCTTCATGGCTACAAACTGATCCGGCTTTCTCCCTACGAAACACTGATGACAGGCGGAACGCTCAAACGTCTCGACCAGCTACTAGTCAATCCCAAAGAAGAGCAGCGGACTATGCTGTACAACTGGCTAAAGAGAAAAATCGCATAGACTTCCGCTGTGAAAACCCACAGTAAAGATTTCGGTTTTGGTACCCAGCCAGATAGCAGGTCATGAAAACAAGCCAAACATTTCCCGCTCGATCTTTTCGACGATAAAGGAAAAATCCTCCGGACGTTCCACAAAGTCCAAATCGTTCACATCTACGACGAGTAACTTCCCCTCCTTATATCCGGCGATCCACTCTTCATAGTGGGAGTTGAGGTTTTTCAGATAGTCTATGCGCATGGCTGTCTCGTAGGATCGTCCCCGTTTTTCGATTTGGCCGACCAGCTTGGGAATATCCGCTTTGAGGTAGATCAGCAAGTCTGGTGCTTTGACATGCGTAATCATCGAGTCAAAGAGGCTTCTGTAGTTCCAGTAATCCCGCTCAGTCATGAGCTTGCTTTTATACAGGTTTGCTGCAAAGATGTATGCGTCCTCATAGATCGTCCGATCTTGGATGGTCGAAACCGCACTTTCTTGGATTTTCCGAATTTGGTTATAACGGGAGTTGAGAAAATAAACTTGGAGATGGAAGGCCCATCGCTTCATGTCTTCGTAAAAGTCCGGCAAGTAGGGATTTTGATCCACAGACTCAAACTCCGCCTTCCAGCCATAATGTTTGGCTAATTTTTCGGTAAGCGTGGTTTTGCCACTACCGATGTTTCCGGATACTGCTAAGTGCATTTCTTGCTGGGGGTTTAGATTTTGGAGAATCTGGGGGAGACGATCAGATCCTTGCTTCCGGCGGTGTAGCTATAAAAACCTTCGCCGCTCTTCACACCCCGGAAGCCTGCCTCGACCATGTTTACCAAAAGAGGACAGGGCGCATACTTTGGATTGCCAAATCCATCCCGCAGCACCCGTAGAATGGATAGGCAGACGTCGAGACCTATAAAATCCGCAAGCTGCAGAGGACCCATGGGATGGGCCATGCCGAGTTTCATCACGGTGTCGATCTCTGCGACTCCTGCCACCCCTTCATAGAGGCTATAGATTGCTTCGTTGATCATCGGCATCAGGATTCTATTGGCGACGAATCCAGGATAATCGTTGACTTCTACCGGGTCTTTGTCCAGTTTTCGGGATAGCTCCATCACAGATTTGGTCACTTCATCCGAAGTGGCATAGCCGCGAATGACCTCGACGAGTTTCATGACAGGCACCGGATTCATGAAGTGCATTCCTATGACCTGATCTGGACGTTGGGTCACTGCAGCGATCTTGGTGATGGAGATCGAGGAGGTATTGCTGGCCAAAATAGCCCCGGCCGGAGCAAACTGATCCAGATTTCGAAAGATTTCCAGCTTCAGCGGGAGATGCTCGGTGGCGGCCTCTACGACCAAATCTGCCTCTGCGACTCCTTTTTCCAATTCCGTAAAAGTGGAGATCCGATCCAGCGAGGCATCTTTTTCATTTTGGCTTAGCATTCCTTTGGCTACTTGACGATCCATGTTTTTGGAGATGGTCGCGAGGGCTTTCTCCAGCAGTTCTGGCTTGATGTCCACCAGCGATACCTGAAAGCCCTTTTGGGCAAAGATATGTGCGATGCCGTTTCCCATCGTGCCGGAGCCAATGACTGAGATAGATTTCATAATTACTTTATTTGAAGCAAAATCGTTATGATTTGGGTTTGAGCGTTGATGGAGAGCATCCCGCTTTTTCCAAAACTAAGTTTAAGCCTTTCCAAATCCAATTTTGACTGTTGACTTTCGGGCTTTTGCTCCCGGCAAAAAACAACGTTCCAAAAAACGATTAATCCCTACCTTTGAAGGATGAAAGAACTCGGCCAAATCAGCAGACTGCCAATCAATCGCTTCACCGACTACGGTGCATACATGGCCCTCAGTGACGGGGAAGAAGTCCTTTTGCCCAAGGGCTATCTCGAAGGAGATGAAAAAGAAGGCGACTTCATCAACGTGTTTGTGTACACAGACAGTGAGGATAGACCGGTGGCAGTCACCACCATACCCAAGGTACTTCTGGATGAGTTTGCCGTCCTGGAGGCGAAGGAGGTGGGCAAGATTGGTGCTTTTATGGATTGGGGCCTTCCAAAGGATCTCCTGGTTCCCAACGCAGAAATGGGAAAGCCAATGAAGGAAGGAGAGAAATACCTCATCAGACTTTGCCTCGACCATAGATCCAACCGATTGATCGGAGTCTCCAAGTACCATGAGTTCATTTTCCCCGCACCTGAGTATTACCAACCGGGAGAGGAGGTCGAGGGCTTGATCTTTGAAAAAAGCGACTTGGGTTACAAGGTGTTGCTGGAGGATCGCTACGAGGGTTTGATTTATGCCAATGAAGTTTTCCAGCCGCTGGAAATTGGCTCGGAGAGAAAGCTGTGGGTGAAAAAACGCCGGGACGACGGCAAACTCGATCTTCAGGTATTGCCCATGGGGAGGGTCAAATACGACGAAGGAGCGGAAAAAATCCTTGAAATCTTGGATTCCAAAGGATTTCTCCCGCTCCACGACAAGTCCGACCCGGCGGAAATCCAAGCGCTGCTCGGCATGTCCAAAAAGCATTTTAAGCAGTGTATCGGTCAGCTGTACAAAGCCCGACAAATTCTCATCAGACCTGATGGCATCTCGCGAACCGAGGACTAGTCGAGTTTAAGTATGTCACTGGGTGTCCTGCAGAGGATAGCCTTGTTCTTGAAGATGGCAATAGGGCTTTTGATCAAGTGGGGAAATTTCACTAGGATGTTTAGCCAGCCCTCATCGTCCCAGTCCTTGCCTGCGATTTGGCTTTGGTAGTCGGGGTGGGATCTGTTTAGCAAGTCCTTGGGTCTCAGCTGCAGTTTTCGTAGGATCTGATCCCATTGTGTGGCGGTAATGGGCTCTTTGATGACATCGATCTCGTTGACAAACCTCGTCAGAGCTTTTGCATAGGCCTTGGTTTGCTTGTCTATCGGCTGTGCTGAGCTGTGATAGAAATACAGTTCGGAAGGGTGAAGTCTCATGGCGCTTGGGTTTAGTGAACAATAATATAGTGAAATATTCTAAATATTTGTAATTCAATATTTTGCAAGATTGGCGATTGACCTAAATAAATTTTATAGGGAAAGCAAATCCGACTTTCCGGCAAACAAGAAGCTGAAGGAAAAGCTTAAAAAGACCAAGCCCAGGGATTTGGACGCCAAGTTCCATAGCCTGCACGAAGAGGTCTTTGAGGATATAGATTGCCTAAACTGTGCCAACTGCTGCAAGACCACCAGCCCGATTTTCATCCAGACCGACATTGACAGGCTCGCCAAAACATTTCGGATGAAGAGCAGCGAGTTCATAGACGAATACCTTTTTCGAGACCCAGACGGTGACTACGTGCTGCGTTCCGCTCCTTGTCCCTTCTTGGGCGTCGACAATAAGTGCTTGGTATATGGAGACCGCCCCAAGGCTTGCCGGGAGTATCCCCATACGGATCGGAAAAACATGTTGGGGATATTGGATCTCAGTCTGAAGAATACCTTGGTCTGTCCCGCTGTACTCAAAATATTTTGTGAGATCGGCAAAGAATATAGGAAGTGACGCATTTCTTTTGCTTTTTTGGCAATCAAACCTATAAATAACATTATGAGCAAACAGGATTCTCTTTTTTTGGGAGTGGACGTAGGAGGTACACACCTGAAGATTGGATTGGTAGATAGGAAAGGCACTATGCTGGACTTTCAGAAAGAAGATACAAGGCCATATAGAGACAATCCTGAAGGATTTGGAAAGTGCTTCATCGAAGGACTTGGAAAATACCTCAAGAAATATCCTGAAGTCGACAAAGTCGGCATTGGACTCCCCGGGATGATCACCAAAGACCGAACCACCCCCTTGGAAATTCCGGCCATTCCCAACCTCAACAATTTTCCCTTGAAGGCTGGGCTTTTGGAGCGTTATCCAAATCATGAATTTTTTATGGAAAATGATGCCGCCGCGGCAGCCATTGGCGAGTTTTACTATGGCAAAGGTGACGTGGCCGAAAATTTTCTTTTCATCACGATGGGGACGGGTATCGGCAGTGCCTTAATATTGGACGGCCAGGTGTTCAAAGGCTCCAGGGGCAACGCCCTAGAGATGGGGCACATGCTTTCCCGAGGTAATGCAGGATTGGAGACATTGATCGGAAGAAACGGAATTCTCAGGATTATGGAAAATCTGATTTCCGCCTATCCGGAAAAAGCGGGAGAACTGATCGGAAAAGAACTTGGTACGCACCTGCTGGTGGATACCGCAAAAACCGGGAATGAAGTTTCCCTGATGGTTTTCAAAGAAGTAGCAGAGATAATCAGTGAGGCGATCGTCTCAACGGTGAGGATACTCGATGTCACGGATGTGTATTTCGGAGGAGGAATTTCAGCCGGCTTGGAGTTCATGATGCCGACCATAGATTACAATACCAGAAAATACCTCACGCCTTACTACGTGAAGGATCTTCGGCTAAAGAAAGCCACCCTGGAAAACAACGCGGGTACCCTTGGAGCGGCGGCGCTTTGCTTTATGGGTTCAGGGTTGTGATCGTGACTTCGGACACCTTGCTGATAGCATTCATTCGAAAAAGAACCTTCAGGGGTTCTTTTTCCTCTTTTATACCCTCGCAGTCTCCGCTAGGCTCGATGAAATAGAAGAAAAAGCTTTGACTTTTGTCCACCAGCTCTATCCGATCTGGCCGGCCGAATGTCTTGATCAAGGCTTGGTTGTCGGCTCCCAAAAAATTGTTTTTGACCGCTTGGAAAGCCTCTAATTCCTGCATCCTAAGACCAGAGCAACCATAGCGATCCGATTTCCAATTTTCCAAATTCACTTCGCCCGCGTCCATCTTCCCGCTACAGGAGGCCAGTCCTAGGAGAGCAAGAGTCAGAAATGAATAGAAGGTCTTTTGCATGCTAAAGAGGGATTTTCCTGCAAAGATGGCTTCAAAAGTCGAGGCCGTTGCAAAACTTCAGGGAGTAAAATATTCCCTCGAGCCCAAAAATTGAAGTTGGCTGACATTCATGTGTTTGAAAAATCTCCGAAAGTCTATGTCGGAATTATCCTCGGCCTGATCGCCCAACTTACTCCCTTGGTTAGTTCAAATCGGTTATATTAGCACGTTCAATCACTCATTCGCATGTATTACAGATTTGGAAAAGTATTCTACTTCACGAGTATTTTACTTTTCGTTTTCTTTCTATTGTATTTCTATTCAGCACTCACCGAGACCATAGGTCTAAGCGTAGATGAAAATGGCACGGTGGCGCGGACGGTGGACAAAAGCAGCTTTTTTTACGGGATGGTGGCTATCTTTCTCATCTTGAACGCATTCACGCTGTTTACCCCCAAGTCCCTAGAGACTAAGTCCAACAAAAAGCTGCACCGAATATTCCCAATCGGGGATCCCTTTAGAGACTACCTGCTCACATGGTTTTATTCATTTGGCGGGATCATCAATCTGAGTTTGGCCTTGTTGGTGTTTTTTATACACTCGATCAACAATCAAGAAGTCATTGCCTCAAGTCAGTTCAACTTTTTCTTTTACCTCATGCCCTTACTGTTGGCGATCTGGGTGATCGGGCTGGCGGTCTTGTTGGTGGGCAAATTCAAACAAATCCAAAAAGGAGCGTAATCGAATACTATGGCAGAACCGGTTAAATATACAGAAGACAGCATCAAGTCCCTGGATTGGAGAGAGCATATCCGCCTTCGTCCGGGGATGTACATCGGCAAGCTCGGCGACGGAAGTGCCCAAGACGATGGGATTTATGTTTTGGTAAAGGAAATTCTGGATAACTCCATCGATGAGCACATGATGGGTTACGGGAGAAATATTGAGGTGAAAATCTCCGAACACCGTGTGGAAGTTCGCGACTTTGGCCGAGGTATCCCCTTGGGAAAAGTGATTGACTGCGTCTCCAAGATCAACACTGGGGGAAAATACGACTCTGGAGCTTTTCAAAAATCAGTAGGACTCAACGGAGTCGGTACCAAAGCGGTCAACGCGCTCTCCGATTATTTCAAAGTGCAATCCTATCGGGAAGGTGAGACCAAGATGGCAGAGTTTGAAAAGGGCGTGCTGAACAACGACGCGCCTATCGGCAAGACTTCGGAGCGGAACGGGACCCGGACGATCTTCTCGCCAGATGCCTCGATTTTCAAAAACTACCATTTCATCCCGGAATATCTGGAAAACCAAATCTGGAACTACGCCTACCTCAACGCCGGACTGACGATCAACTACAACGGAAAAAAGTACTTTTCCGACAAAGGACTCTTTGACCTGCTGTCCAACAAGGTGGACGAGGAAAGCATCCGCTATCCAATTATCCACATCAAAGGCAACGACATTGAAGTGGCGATCACCCACTCGGGTTCCTATGGCGAAGAATATTATTCCTTTGTCAATGGTCAATACACTACCCAAGGTGGTACGCACTTGGCGGCTTTCAGAGAAGCCATCGTTAAGACTATCCGGGAATTCTATAAGAAGGATTTTGACGCTTCTGACGTACGGCAATCCGTGGTCGCTGCGATCGCTGTGCGCGTACAGGAGCCGGTTTTCGAGTCCCAAACCAAGACGAAATTAGGCTCACAAAGTATTGGTCCAGATGGACCTACATTGAGGACCTTTGTCAACGACTTCATCAAGACGGAGCTGGACAATTACCTGCATAAAAACCCAGCTACAGCCGATGCGCTGCTGAAGCGAATTCTCCAGTCTGAGCGTGAAAGAAAGGAAATCTCCGGTATCAAGAAGCTGGCTAATGAGCGGGCAAAAAAAGCGAATCTCCACAACAAAAAGTTGCGGGATTGCCGGGTACATTACGATGATGCCAAGGGAGTTGAAGAGGTGAAAAACAACACCATGCTCTTCATCACCGAAGGGGATTCGGCTTCCGGATCGATTACCAAATCCCGTGATGTGCAGACTCAGGCGGTTTTTTCCCTGCGCGGGAAGCCGCTTAATTGCTTTGGGATGACCAAGAAGGTAGTCTATGAAAATGAAGAGTTCAACCTGCTTCAACATGCGCTCAACATAGAGGATGGGGTGGAAAACCTCAGGTTCAGAAAGATCGTCATCGCCACTGACGCGGATGTGGACGGTATGCATATCCGGCTGCTGATCATGACCTATTTCCTGCAATTCTTCCCAGATCTGGTGAAAAACGGACATCTCTATATTCTGGAAACTCCACTTTTTAGGGTGAGGAATAAGAAAGAGACGATCTACTGCTATACCGATGAGGAGCGCCAGCGTGCAATCCACAAACTCGGAAGCAAACCCGAGATCACACGCTTCAAAGGATTGGGGGAGATTTCACCGGAAGAGTTTGGCAACTTTATAGGAGAGGACATACGATTGGAGCCAATCATTCTAAACAAGGAAACCAAAATATCGGATCTCTTGACCTTTTACATGGGGAAAAACACCCCAGACAGGCAAAGCTTTATCATAGAGAATCTGAAGATCGAAAAAGACTTAGCTCTGGAAGATCCCAAAAAGGCAGAAGAGGAAGAGGTGGAAGCAGCATAAACTATGTCTCGAATTGAACAGCACACGAGCAATTGGAATTAGTACATGAGTGACGAAAATAACTTAGCAGATGGTGCAGATGAGAGTCTGCATACCTCCGTGCCCGTGACGGGCATGTACAAGGAGTGGTTTTTGGACTATGCGTCCTATGTGATATTGGAGCGAGCGGTGCCGGCCATTGAAGATGGCCTGAAGCCAGTACAGCGGAGGATCATGCACGCCATGAAGGAAATGGACGATGGGCGGTTTAACAAAGTCGCCAACATCATCGGTCAATCCATGCAATATCACCCACACGGGGACCAGTCCATCGGTGACGCGATTGTCAATCTAGGACAGAAAGAGTTGCTGATCGAAACTCAAGGTAACTGGGGAGACATCAGAACTGGTGACGGCGCTGCGGCGGCAAGATACATTGAGGCTAGGCTGTCAAAGTTTGCCTTGGAGGTCGTATTTAATCCTCAAACTACCGAATGGCAGCTTTCCTATGATGGCAGAAAGAGAGAGCCGGTCACGCTGCCTGTCAAGTTTCCTCTGCTGCTGGCCCAAGGCGTGGAAGGAATTGCAGTCGGTCTTTCCACGAAAATTCTCCCGCACAACTTCATCGAACTCATCGAAGGCTCTATCGAGATCCTCAAAGGCAACAAAACCAATGTGTTGCCAGACTTTATTACCGGTGGATTGGCGGACTTTTCGGATTATCAGGAAGGAATCCGGGGAGGCAAGATCAAGGTTAGGGCACGAATTGAAGAGGAAGACAGTAAAACGCTATTAATCAAGGAGATTCCCTATGGGACAACGACGGATTCTCTGATCGATTCTATCCTCAAAGCCAACGACAAAGGCAAGATTAAGATCAAGAAAGTCGTGGACAACACGGCGAAGGATGTGGAGATTCAGATCCAGCTGACGCCGGGTGTGTCTCCGGATGTCACGATTGACGCCCTATATGCATTCACAGACTGTGAAATCTCCATCTCTCCCAATGCTTGCGTGATTATAGAGGATAAGCCAGTTTTCCTCACGGTCAACCAAATCCTCGAGTACAACACCCATCAGACCAAGGATCTACTCCGAAGAGAGCTGGAGATCCGAAAGGCAGAGCTGATGGAGAAATTGCTTTTTTCTTCGCTCGAAAAGATATTCATCGAAAACCGAATCTATCGCGACATAGAGGAGTGCACCACTTGGGATGGGGTCTTGCAGGCGATCGACAAGGGCCTCGAACCCTACAAGCCTGATTTCTACCGGGAAATCACCCAGGATGACTTGATTCGACTGACGGAGATCAAGATCAAAAGGATTTCCAAATTTGACGCGTTCAAGGCCGACGAGCTGATGAAGCGTCTTCAGGAAGAGCTGAAAGAGGTCAATTACAATCTGAAGCACCTGACGGAGTTTTCCATCAAATACTACCAAAACCTGCTGGACAAGTACGGAAAAGGCAGAGAAAGAAAGACTGAGATTCGGGCTTTGGACACGATCGAAGCAACCGTGGTAGCCGCCAATAATGCGAAATTATATGTCAACAAAGCCGACGGTTTTGTTGGGTATGGACTGAAGAAAGACGAGTTCATCTGCGATTGCTCTGACTTGGATGATGTAATTGCGATACGCCGGGATGGGAAGTTCATGGTGTCCAGGATTCAGGAAAAGGGATTCATGGGCAAGGATATTTTGTACGTTGGCGTCTTTCGAAAGAACGACGACCGAATGACGTTCAATTTGATTTACCTCGATGGCACCTCTGGACGATCCATGGTGAAGCGCTTTCAAGTCGGCGGAATCACCCGGGAAAAGGAATACGACCTGACAAAGGGTACTAAAGGGACAAAAGTACTTTACCTCACAGCCAACCCAAATGCCGAAGCTGAGACGGTGACCGTCTACCTCACCCAAGGGGCAAAAGCAAGGGTCAAAGTCTTTGATTTTGATTTTGCAGACATTGAGATCAAGGGACGTGGTGCAGGAGGAAATATTTTGACCAAATATCCCGTCCGCAAGATCCAGTTCAAGATGGAAGGGAAATCAACCCTTGGGGGTTTGAACATTTACTACGACGTGGTAGTGGGGCGTTTGAATACAGACCAAAGAGGCAAGCTCATTGGCAATTTCCTCGGCGATGACAAGATTTTGGTTTGCTATAAAAACGGAGACTATGAGCTGACCAGCTTCGAACTGACCAATAGATATGAGCCATCGGATGTGCTGTTGATAGAAAAGTTCGACATCAAGAAAGTGCTCTCGGCAATCTATTTTGACGGGGCCACCAAGATCTATTTTGTCAAGCGCTTTTTGATCGAAACAACCACTGTAAACAAGCGCTTTAACTTCATCTCCGACCACAAGCAGTCTTTCCTCAAAGTCGTTTCGACTGCGAGTCAACCCCAAGTCTCCGTTACCTTGATCAAAGGAAAAGAAGAGGAGGTGACCGAATACGACCTGGACATGCTCATCGATGTAAAAGGCTGGAAAGCCATTGGAAACAAGTTGAGCACCTATCCCGTCAAGGATATCTCGCTTATCCAATCCGAAAAGGCAGGCGAGTCTGAATCTGAGGACGAGGCAGAAACTGCTGGCCCTTCTGAGCAGGAGCTCGAGATAGGAAGCACGATCGACCTTAGTCCAAAGAAAGACGACGAGGAGCAACTGGGCTTGTTCTAATCGTACTGATAGCTAGCAGGCAAGCTTTTCGGAAGATTCGGCTTCTGGGAAGTTTGTTTTTGCGCCTTTGGGATTATTTTCAAATACAAACACAGGGATGCCTAGCGAAAAAGAAAAAAACGACTTTGATCCAGGCCTACTCGACTACCTCGGCCAATACATCACCGAACACAAGAAATCCGTGATGGAGCAGGTCTTATCCAAAAGGACCCGGCACCTCACAGTCGTTTTGGAGGATATCTTTAAGCCGCATAACGCAAGCGCGGTGATCCGGACTTGTGATTGCTTCGGATTGCAGGACATCCATGTGATTGAAAAGACCAACAAGTACAAAGTAAATCCATACGTGACTCGAGGTGCTTCCCAATGGGTGGATTTACACAAGTACTACAGGGAAGATGGAACCTCAGTGGACGCCTGCTTTGACAGTCTTAGGGAAAAGGGCTATAAAATCTACGGCACCAGCCCAGCACCCGGCTCGATGTCGATCTATGACCTGCAGGCGGATGAAAAGATTGCGTTGGTTTTTGGCAACGAGCACGAAGGAATATCGGAAGAGGTCAAATCCAAAGCTGACGGCTTGGTCCATATTCCCATGTTGGGTTTTACCGACAGTTTCAATATCTCGGTATCGGCTTCGATATTTCTTTTTGATCTAGTAAGAAAAGCCCAAAAAGCGGAAATAGAGAACTTTCTTCTTTCAGAGGAGGAAAAAAACCTGTTGAGGATGAAATGGTACCGTTCGGTGGTGAAGAATTCAGAAATCCACGAGAAAGTTTACCTGAAAAACCGAATGGGATAGGCTGGATTAGTTACGCTTAAATAGATCTGAAAAAGGCTTTTTAGTCGGCTGTTGCGACGCCTTTTTAGCTTTTTGCCTTTGTTTTTGCCGCCTTTTTTGTTCTTTGCTTTTCACCAAAACAGTACGTGCCGAGATGCCGACCTGGCCACGATAAAACTCCTCTCTTCCGCTGATATTGATATTGGGCTTGTAGTCGAGCGCGATGACTGCATTTGCGATAGTGAGTTCGATACCGGCCACGAGATCCACGCCAAAAGTCGCATTGCCGTAGGTATGGACTATCTCCTTTGTGGCTGGATTTTTCACAAAGGACTCTTCTTGGCCGAAGGACGCTCCGCCACCCAAGTAGTAGTTGAACCGCTTGGAAATAATTGGCCTATGCCTCTCCACCAATAGCGAAAAGGTTGAATTTCTGTTGAAATCAGACTGGATGATTCCCTCCAAGGTGACGCGCTCAGTCAAACGCTGCTGTAGCGTCAAACCTAGTGTCCTGTTGAAATCCGAATTGCCAAATCGGAGTCCAAGAGCGGTGCCGTAGCGCTGCGGAAAAGCCTGAAATGTAATTTGGAAAAAAAGAAAGAGGAGGAAGGTAAGAAAGGGTTTTGCCATGGAGTGGGGGATTGACAGTGCAGCTGATCAATTTCCATTCCAATCCGAAGGTGAATTGCCGCACTCCCCAGCGGCAAGGTTTGTGAGCTAGCCAAGCCATTCAAACCTTTCAAACAAAAAATCCCTCGTTTGAGGGATTTTCAATTAAGCTTCAGTCTCTGCGATGACGATCTTTTCTATCTTGTCTCCGGCACGGATTGCATCGATCACCTCCAGGCCTTCGACCACCTTGCCGAAGCAGGTGTGGTTTCTGTCCAAGTGGGCGGTGTTGGTACGGCTATGGCAGATGAAAAACTGGGAGCCTCCTGTGTTTCTACCCGCATGGGCCATAGAAAGCACTCCTCGGTCGTGATACTGGTTTCCGCCGTCTAGCTCGCATTTGATTTTATATCCAGGACCGCCAGCTCCATTACCGATGGGGCAGCCACCTTGGATCACGAAGTTAGGAATGACGCGATGAAAAGTGAGGCCGTCGTAAAAGCCCTTTTTGGATAGATCCACAAAGTTTTGAACTGTGTTTGGGGCGTCTTTTTCAAAAAACTCCACCTTCATTGTACCTTTTTCAGTAATGATTTCTGCTGTCTTCATTAGGTTTGAATTTCTGGTTTGTATGACCCTGTAGGCCGAAAGAATTTAGAACCGCAAAAATAGGCGATAGTGGCCTTACTTTACTAGTAAAAAAGACGAGGTGCGGTAATCACACCCCGTCTTTTTCGGATTATTTCAAGGGGGCTCCCTTTAGGATGTCCTCATCGGCAAAGTCTTCGAATTTACGGAAGTTTTCCTTGAAGGCTTTTGCCAGATTCTCTGCGGTGCGGTCATAATGTTCCGCATCGTCCCAAGTATTTCTTGGGTTGAGGATCTCATAGGGTACGTCCGGACATATATTCGGAACCATAAATCCGAACACCGGGTCGAGATGGTAGGGAGCGAATTCAAGTTTTCCTTGCAGTGCTGCCTTGATCATCGCACGTGTATTGGAGAGCTTCATTCTTGTGCCTACGCCATACGATCCACCAGTCCAACCGGTATTGACAAGCCATACATTCACCTCATTTTTTTCCATCTTATTTCCAAACAGCCTTGCATATTCGGTGGGGTGTAGCGGAAGGAAGGCCGCTCCAAAACAAGCCGAAAAGGTTAGCTTGGGCTCGGTTACGCCCATTTCGGTGCCGGCCACCTTTGCGGTGTATCCTGAAATGAAATGGTACATGGCTTGACTCTTGTTCAGTCGGGAGATTGGTGGAATCACTCCAAAAGCATCCGCTGTCAGGAAAAAGATATTTTTCGGAATGGAGCCTATAGAAGGTTGGAGTGCATTCGGGATGTGGTGGATGGGGTAGGCTGTGCGGGTGTTTTCAGTCAGGGAGCGATTGCCATAGTCAATATCCCTAGTTCCGTTTTTAAAGCAGGTGTTTTCCACCACCGACCCGAACTTAATCGCATCGTAGATTTCTGGCTCTTTATCACGGCTCAAATCTACCACCTTTGCGTAGCATCCTCCCTCGAAGTTGAAGACGGAACCTTCCGTCCAGCCATGTTCGTCATCTCCGATTAGCTGACGATCAGGGTCTGCTGAAAGCGTGGTTTTGCCCGTTCCGGAAAGCCCAAAGAATATGGCGGTGTCACCGTCTTTGCCCATATTGGCCGAGCAATGCATAGAAAGAATTCCTTTTTCATGCGGCAATAAAAAGTTGAGCACCGAAAAAATGCCCTTCTTCATCTCTCCGGCATAGGCCGTGCCACCGATGAGAATCATTCGTTTCGTGAGGTTCAAAATGACAAAGTTGGCGTTTTGGGTACCATCGGTTTTGGGATCTGCCTCGAATCCTGGCGCACAGATGATGGTGAAATCCGATTTGAAATTTTTGAGCTCGTCCTTGGTCGGTCTCAGAAACATGTTGTAGCAAAACAGATTGTGCCAAGCCATGGTGTTGATGACCTTCAGTCTGAGCTGGTGGTTTGGATCTGCGCCAGCTAGGGCATTGCGCACAAAGAGATCTTTGTCAGCGAGGTAGTTTTTCATTTTAGCCAGCAGCTGATCAAATTTCTCTTCGTCAAAAGGGATGTTGATGTCTCCCCACCAAACGGCTTCTCTTGTCTTTTCGTCCAAAACCAGGTAGCGGTCTTTGGGTGAGCGACCAGTAAACGCCCCGGTGTCTACCATAAGCGCCCCTGTGGAAGAAAGAAACCCTTCTTTCCTGCGAAGGGAATGCTCCACCAATTCCGCTGGAGTCAGGTTCGAAAAAACTTTTCCCGAAGTATCCACATCAGGGAGTGGATAGGGGGAAACTGTAGGAGTCAGAACTAGGTCCTGCATAAATTTTTGGGTTTATATTCTGGAAATAATCTCACCAAAATTAGAGAGATTATTGAAATTCAAAACCAAAAAATCATCGAAATTTCTCAGTTCAATCGATTACGAAGAAAAATAAGAACAATATTTGATTTTTGTCAGCTTTCTTGGAATCCCTCCAAATCCGGCTTTGCGTTGTTGGCCGAAATTGCACTTGATGTCCATGCCAACTAGGTAAAACTTTTTAAACAAGAGCCAAAAAAGTTTATCATTGCAGTTCTGTTTCTTAAAAAAATATCAATTCTTGGAAAAACAACTTAACTCTGAATTTACCGGACCCACCGCTTTTGGACATCCCAAAGGGCTGATGACTTTGTTTTTCACAGAAATGTGGGAACGCTTTAGCTATTACGGCATGCGGGCATTGCTTATCCTGTTCATGACCAAAGCGATTGTGGATGGAGGCCTGGGGTTTGACGACAAAACGGCTGGCGCAGTTTATGGGCTTTACACGATGGGAGTGTACCTCTTGGCACTGCCTGGAGGCTGGCTGGCTGACCGTCTGTTTGGTTTAAAAAAGTCGGTCTGGTATGGTGGTATCATCATCGCTTTGGGCCACTTCATGATGGCTCTTCCCGGAATTGAATCTTGGATAGCTGGCGGATCAGAACCCAAAGTTTCGCTAAGTACGCTTGACACTACCTCGTTCTTTTTGGGACTTATTTTAATCGTATTGGGCACGGGATTGCTTAAGCCCAATATCAGTTCTATCGTGGGACAGCTTTATCCTGCCGGGAGCTCCAAAAGAGATGCAGGTTTCTCGATATTTTACATGGGCATCAACTTGGGAGGCTTCATTGCGCCGATTGCCTGTAGCACCGTGGCCGAGTTTGATATGCATATGGGTTTCGGCTTAGCCGGCTTGGGAATGGTATTTGGATTGATCCAATACAAACTCACTGGAGGTAGCCTGGACGGATACGGAGAGCCTCCGATTGCGATCACTTCCGAGGAAGTCGCTTCGAAAAAGAAGCTCCAATCGATCACTTCGATCATAGGTCTGATGGTTGCCGCCGTTGTCGGAGTTTTGTTTACCGGGATCATCCCGATCAACGCCTCGGCCATTGCGGGAGCCTCAGGGACGGTCATCGCGATTGTGGCTTTCGGATACTTGGGCTATGTGATCCTTTTTGGTGGCTTGGTGAGTTCAGACAAAAAGAAGGTGGGAGCGATTGCCATTCTCTTCGTCTTTTCTGCGATGTTTTGGTCTGGGTTTGAACAGGCAGGCTCTACGCTGAACTTGTTCGCGGAGCGTTTTACCGACCGAACTGTCTTTGGCTGGGAGATTCCTACCGGCTATTTCCAGTCGATCAATTCTCTCTTCATCATCATCTTTGCACCAATATTTGCGGCCCTGTGGGTATGGCTCGGAAGAATACATCTCGAGCCAAGCTCCCCGATGAAGTTTACTTTTGGCTTGCTCCTGCTGGGACTGGGCTTTTTTGTAATGTACTTTGCCACGAAGATTGCAGCTTCAGGAGATCTGGCGGCCCCTACCTGGCTGATCATTACCTATATGCTGCACACCTTTGGCGAGCTGAGCTTGTCACCTGTAGGGCTTTCCCTTACAACAAAGTTGGCACCGAAAGGCTATGCTGGACAAATGATGGGGATTTGGTTTTTGTCCGTCGCACTTGGCAATCTCTTCGCTGGGATAATCGCCGGTGAGGCGAGCGGAGGCACCGAAGAAGGCCTGGCTGCAATGCCTGACCAGTTTATGACCATCGTGTACACGGTAATCGGATCCGCCCTGCTTCTGTTTCTGCTGAAACCAGTTCTGCGGAAGCTGATGGGAGACGTGCACTGATTTACAAAAATAATCTCATAGAAAAGGCCCATGAAATCCAGTTTCATGGGCCTTTCATTTTTAGAAAGTCAGCTCAGTTGCAAGCTAGATGATTTCGATTTTCCTACTGAATAGGGATATCGTTTCCGGGAATTGCATTGGGGTTGGTCAGTGGAATATTGGATCCCCATTTGGCATTGATGGCATTGATAAATTCATTGGCAATAAATCCATGCGCACGCCCATTGGGATGAACGCCATCCACGGAAAATCCCCCGTTTGGTGGAATGATGGAGGCATTCAATACAGCACCGCCAAAGTTGACCTGTCCTTGTAGCACTCGGTTCAAAAAAGCATTGATGTCAACCAAGACCAGACGTTGGGCATCGGCTTGCACCGCAGCTGAAATTACCCCATTGAACGTTTCGATTTTTGTTTGTATTTGTGTTTGTTCCGCAGGAGTCAAGACGTAGACATCCTCGACAGGATAGCTCACGCCCCGCACGACTTGGGCATTTCCGCCAATAGGCTGACCCAAGGCCTGCGCCAAAGTAAGCGTAGCCTTGTCGGATGCTTTGCTTTGTCTTATGGATGGAAGTCCAAACTGGCTAAGGTCGGTTAGGCTTTCGTCAGACATGAGGAATCCATTCTGTCCCGCTACAAAATTGATCGTACGCAAGACCCTTTCTTCCTCGGTAATCAGCCCCATATTTTTCAGCTGGACCAGGCCGCCATTGTAGGCGGCGAATCCTTGGTTTACCGCCGCCGCTGTAGCTTGGTCCAAAGGAAGCGCATTCCAAGGCACCAGATTGAAATAAGGCAGTACGTTAAGGTTAGGGATATTTGCCACAGCGCCTTTTGCATCTGGATTTGCAGACAACATGGCTCCAAGCGCGAGAGAATATCTCTGAGTGAAATCGGAATCAGAAGTCAATATCAGGGGATTGGAGGCACCGCCGATGGCGTAGCCCAGCACATCACTGCTACCCAACCAAAATGAAAAGAACGTGCCACTTGATCCCAAGGACTGTGCTGCGTCTCCGATTGGGGTTGAGGCACCTGGATTGGAAGCAAATCTCGCATAATATGGGTTGAAGGCAGGGTTTTGAGGGACATTTGGTCCTCCAGTCTGGGGTATAAGTGCCAAGCCAAGGGTCAAGCTTGGGGCGGAGAAATTGTTCAGCTCCGCCTTATCTCCACCATACGCTGTCGGCAATTCTCCGGGTCCTATCGGAGCCGGAGACGTGACGCCATTGGTTGTTTTGAGTATCAGCCTGCCCAGAATCGTATTATTTGGCCCCATACCATAATAGCCATTGACCGAATTGATGGAGGGCTGATTAAACGCACCTCCGTCGATTAAGCTCATCTGCTCCGCTAGTCTCACGGCAAAAGAGTTTCCCTGCCCTCTGTCGTATAGCGCTCCGTCCATGAAGCCCGCCGCTATGCCGTCGCCGATGACCACCATTTTCGCAAAGTTAGCTTCACCTGCAGTTGGTGCTTGCGTTTCGTCAGCCGGAAAATCGTAGGTACAGGATACTACAGCTCCAAGCAAGGGGATGAAAGAGTATTTTATGAAATTTTTCATGGATGAGGTCAGTTTAGCAGTTCGTCAAAGGTGATCGAGACATAATAGATCGCTCCAATCTTCGGCCCACCGAAATTCAAGATGTACCGGTTGTTGAAGATATTGGAGCCACCGAGCTTAATGATCGACTTGATTGAGCTGACTTTGTAGCTCAGTTGCGCGTCAAAATTGGAAACTGCAGGCACGTCTCCTCTAGCAAACGAGGATTCCCATCTGAACTCGGTCTGATATCTCCAAGCGACGTTGAACCCCATGTTTTTTGTGAGCCTTCTGTTGCCAAAAACGATGTTTCCTTTGTGTTCAGGCGTATTGAAGTCGTTTAGGAATCCCTCGGAAGGTGAGGAGAGGAGTTTGTTGAAGTTGTAGTTGCCTGATAAGGTATAGTTTTTCGGTAGATTGAAAGTGATCCCTAATGCCGCACCATGTGCCCTTACGTTGCCTTCGGTAAAGTTGGTGTAGGTTTGAAAGGTATTTTCGCTTCCTGGGATAGTAACGGGAGTCAAAAGGCTAGGGGCGTTGACTGCATTGACCGCTAACTGATCGCCGTTTGCAGGAACTGGGTAAACTGGTCCAGGCGCCTTTCTTACTGCGTTTTGCGTGATAAAATCGTTGTAGGTGTTGTAGTAGTAGGCAAAATCTACCATGATGTTGTTGTTACTCAACAAACTCTTGTAGCCGATTTCTATGGATCTCACCTGCTCTGGACGCAATTCAGGAAAATCCTCCGCAGTTGCAGGCTGCAGCAGTGCTGTCGCTTCAGGGGATATCGGGCTGGTACCAGATCCTACCTTGGCAACATACTGCTCCACCGACGCCAGGGTAAAGGCATTGGTGAAAATATCATATTTCTCCCGATAGTATGGCAGGCCGCCAATCAGACGCGCCGATACCACATTGAGATCAATATGCTGCGCCTGCGTGGTCGGCATTCTAAAACCGGTCTGGTAAGACAACCTGATATTGTGGTTGTTTTGAGTTAACACCCCGGAGATCCTTGGATTGATTTGTCCATCAAAGTTTTCGTTTTTATCATACCGCAGACTTCCCGAAATTTTGAGTTTGTCGTTCCAGATTCTCTTTGCAGCCTGGACAAAAGCCCCATATTCTGATATAGTAATGTCATTGCCCTCTACATCCGCAAAGATGGTCCCGTTGGATCTCAGCTCGTATACGCGGTATTGCGCGCCGACCTGAAGGTCAATCACATCGATTTCCTCACGGAAATCATATTGGCCTTCCGCCATATACATCCTGGATTTGTCGTTGAAAAGCGATCCCTCGGGGATAAACTGGCTTCTAATCTCCTTGGAAGCATTTTCAAAGTCAGCCGAACCGGCCTCATACCGACCCTGATCCGCAAAGGCTCTCGCACCATTGTGGGCAGTAGCTTGTTGATCTGCCGTGCCGGGTGTGCCTGGGGCCACTCCCTGCTGGGCCAAGGCACCCATGTAGGCAAGTGTATATTCACCAAACCAGCTGGAATTATCCTTCCACATGGAATTGATATTGACCCCGGTCAAGTCGGCGATATAAGACTCTCCCGAATTTTCCCGAGTAGTATATCCCCGTAGGAAATAGTTGGATCCTCTCAGTTCCAATTTGTGCTGGGTAATCTCAAAATTTCTGAGGGAATAGCGCTGCGCACCGGTGTACACTGAGGTACCGGCACCGTAATTCAAAGTGTAGGATAGCTCAGATTTATCGCTAATTCTGTAGTGGAGCGCTCCATTGACTTTGTAATTTTTGGCTCCATAGTCCACGAGATATCGTTCATCATATCCCGTCCTAGACACGATTTGATCCGGAATGCTGGATAGGTATCCCCCCAAGCCAAGCGCTTGAGCCTGCTGTTGTATTGCGCCTACATTTCGTAGGAGGCCAATGTTGTTGGCCACTTCGTCACCGTAGACGTGGACGCGATTTGCGCCGGGGTTGAACGGAAGGTCTCCCTGTGTTGATGCTGCCAGATCAGTCTGGTCAGTGCCGTACCAATCTTCTGCCCGCATGAAAGAAGCATTGATCTTAAAAGCTATTTTGTTGTTGAATGCCTTCGCATAGCGGATAGACCCTTCATACATGGGCTGCGGGCTGGTTGGTTCTCCTGCCGTCCCTCCGAAATGGTTGAATCCCTGCTTATAGAAAGCGCTCAACCCTTGGTATTCAAAAGGACTCTTACTGTTTACTAAAAGGATGCCGTTAAAGGCATTTGGGCCATAGAGCGCGGATGCCGAACCTGGGATAAACTCCACGCTTTCCACATCCAGTTCGGATGGGCCATTCAGGTTTCCAATCGGAAAATTTAAGGCTGGAGCCTGCGTGTCCATCCCGTCCGTGAGCTGGACAAATCGGGTATTTCCCGTCGAGTTGAATCCCCGGGCGTTGACAATCTGGAAATTGATCGAGGAAGAAGTGACATCTACCCCCTTGAGATTGGCAATGGCCTTGTAATAGGTGTCGGCTGGCGTATCCCGAATTGCCAGGATATCCATTTTTTCGATGGATACTGGAGATTGGAGGATGCTTTCTTCGACCCGAGATGCAGAAATCACCACTTCCTGACCTAGCATAGTCTGCTCGCTCAAGTCTACGATCAGGTTGGAAGTATTTGCGTCGGTGATTTCGATTTCTTTTGGTGAATACCCTACCATGGAAAATACTAGGACGAGGGGGGGCTGCTGAGCGACGTTGAGCGTAAATTTGCCTGAAAGGTCAGTGATAGTTCCGATCACTTTTCCTTTCACGATGATATTTACTCCAACCAAGGTCTCCTTCGTGTCCGAATCGGTCACGGTACCGGAGATGGTGGTCTGGGCGAATGCGGCTTCCGTACCTTGGGAAACCAGCAAAAACAGCGTAAACACTGCCACCCAGATCTTGTTAGTAAGATTTCTCATAGGCGATCTGTTGTGAGTATTTTGGGTTTGTCAATTGAGGTGATTGATCATTGAATTGATCGAAATTTAGATTAAAAACCCAATTAACAATCGTTCCTTACTTTTTTAAATAAGCAGTTCCCCATACCTAAAAAAGGCCAAAAATGGAAACTGAGGGCTTTTTGAAGAGAATCAAAAATTATTCTTCCAGTCCTTTAGAAAAACTGAAGCAGGAAGACTGATTTATTAAAAATTACTAAAAAATGATTTTTCGCTTGAAGCGGATACAAAAAAGGCATGGTCGGTGCCATGCCTAGTATTTAGATCATTTTGAATCAGGAATTCCTTTTGTTCTCCTCATTCACATGTTTCACCAAACGGTCGCAAAGTTCCTTCATCTCTTCGGAAAAGTATTCATCTCCGGTGCTGTTGAGTATGGTTTGGGCCATGCCGCCAAGGATATCGATGTAGAATCTTTTCATTTCCACCACAGACATTTCCTCTGTCCAAAGATCGATTCGCAGTGTTGCATGGTTCAGGTTGTCCCATACGTTTACGCTAATGCTTTTGGTGGACTCCATGCCTGCGGATTCCTTGTCTGAGGCGTCCCACTGAATCGCTTTGGGGAGGTTATTTTCATCCAGCTCGATCTGGAAATTGATGTCTGATTTTTTCATTTGGATAAAATTTAGGTAGAAACCCGCCAACGCTTCGGCAAGTTCCCATTTGTCTTGTTTAATCGAAGGTCATTTCGGGAATTTCACCCTCGACGATGAGCTTTCCGGCTGTTTTGGATTTGATCTCGTCTACGGACACACCCGGAGCACGCTCCTTCAAAACAAAGCCGCCCGTTGAAGCTACCTCCAATACGGCAAGGTCAGAGACGATCTTTCTCACGCACTTGATGCCCGTGATAGGAAGGCTACACTTGGGCAAAAGCTTGGATTCTCCGTCTTTGGAGCAATGCTGCATCGCCACGATGATGTTGTCGGCAGACGCTACCAAATCCATGGCACCGCCCATGCCCTTCACCATTTTGCCGGGAATTTTCCAGTTCGCAATATCCCCGTTTTCAGACACTTCCATCGCCCCAAGAATGGTCAGATGCACGTGTCCGCCACGAATCATGGCAAAAGAATCGGCCGAATTGAACAGGGCGGAGCTGGGCAGCATGGAGATGGTTTGCTTCCCCGCGTTGATCAGATCTGGATCTACTTTGTCTTCGGTAGGAAAAGGGCCAATCCCCAAAAGTCCGTTTTCTGACTGAAGCACGACGTGAAGGTTTTTGGGGATATAATTGGCGACCAACGTGGGTATGCCTATGCCCAGGTTGATGTACTGGCCATCCTTTACCTCTTTGGCGATTCGTTTGGCTATTTGTTCCTTGGTTAGCATGGCGTTATTGGCTTACGGTTCGCTTTTCGATTCTCTTCTCGTAGTTCTTTCCCTGAAAAATTCGCTGCACAAAAATCCCAGGGGTATGGATCTCGTTAGGATCCAACTCACCATCCGCTACCAGTTCCTCAACCTCAGCAATGCAAATCCTGCCCGCGGTAGCCATCACAGGATTGAAGTTCCTTGCCGTTCCTCGGAACATCAAATTCCCGGATCGATCTCCTTTCCAGGCTTTCACTATCGAAAAGTCAGCCTTCAGCCAACTTTCCATGAGATAGAGCTTGCCGTCAAACTCCCGGACTTCCTTTCCCTGAGCCACTTCTGTGCCCACTCCGGCGGGAGTATAAAACGCCGGGATGCCAGCGCCTCCAGCTCGGACCCGCTCGGCAAGCGTGCCTTGGGGAATCAAGTCCACCTCCAGCTCTCCGCTGAGCAGCTGTCGCTCAAACTCCGCGTTTTCGCCCACGTAGCTGGAGATCATTTTTTTGACCATGCGCTTTTGCAGCAAGAGGCCAATTCCAAAATCATCCACGCCGGCGTTGTTGGAGATGATGGTAAGCCCCTTGATTTCTTTTTCCAAAAGGGCTTGGATGCAGTTTTCCGGAATGCCGCACAGCCCAAATCCCCCCATCATCAGCACGCTGTCGCTGGGAATATCGGCCACCGCCTCCTTTGCGTCTTTTACAGTTTTGTCAATCATAGCTTATTTGGGTTTAAAGTAATGACTTTGCTGAACGCTGGTCTTGGATGAGTTGATCCTTCAGCGCCTCCAAGCTGTCAAATTTTCGCTCTTCTCTCAAAAACTCCCGGAAGTAAACCGTTATCTGCTTGTCGTAAAGATCGCCTTGGAAATCAAACAGATTGGCTTCTACCGTTTTTTTGGTTCCGTCTACCGTGGGCCTGTTGCCAATATTTAGCATGGCTTTGTAAAGGGTACCGTCTACGGATGCCTCTACAGCGTAAACGCCATCCTTCGGGATAAGTTTGTAGTCGTTGGGAATATGGATATTCGCCGTGGGAAAGCCTATAGAACGTCCTATCTGTTGGCCTTTGATCACCAGCCCATTGAGTTCATAGGGTCGGCCTAGGCAACTCTCGGCAGTTTTGACATCTCCAGACTCCAGTGCCTTTCGGATCTTTGTACTGGACACGGCAATCTCTTCCACGTCTTGCCTGGAAATCTCTTCCAGCTCGAAACCGAAAGTATGACTGTTGCTTTTCAGGTATTCAAAGCTACCCTCGCGATTTTTGCCAAAGCGGTGATCGTAGCCGATGACTAGCTTGCGAGTACGAATCGAATCGATGAGGACTTTTCGGATAAACTCCTGCGAGGTCAGCCGGGAAAACTCTTGGGTAAATGGGATCGTAATCAAATGGTCTATCCCAAACTGTCTCAGTAGCTTGGTCTTCTCTTCGAAAGTGCTGAGAAGCCGCAGTTTGTGTTCATCGGGATAAAGGACCAGTCGGGGATGGGGCCAAAAAGTAATCAGAACGGTCTCACCCTGAATCGACCGGGCTATTTCCCGAATCCGCTTCAGAATCTTTTGATGTCCGAGATGAACACCGTCAAAAGTACCCGAAGTCACCACGGCATTCCTTACCGGTGTGAATCCCTCAAGGCCTTCATAGATTTTCATGGGGTCTGGCTTTGATTTCTTCGATCAATTCGGGCAGCTGATGGGCCTCCGTCAGCAGGAAATTGCCAATTCTGGTTCTGCACAAAGCCTTCAAATAAGCCCCCGTACCGAGCAGTTCGCCCAAGTCCCGCGCCAAGCTTCTGATATAGGTCCCTTTGGAACAAGAAATCCGGAAATCGACTTCATTACCCTCAAATCTGGTAATCTCAAACTCCCTGACCTGAACGGGCCTCGCCTCCATCTTTACCTCCAGACCTTTTCGAGCAGACTCATAGACCCGCTTTCCGTCCACTTTGATGGCAGAGTGCATCGGCGGTACCTGAAGGATATCCCCCGTGAGCTGCGCCGCGGCGTCTTTGACTTGCTCGATAGTCACCTTGGAAAAATCTCCCACGGGGATGATGGGCTTTTCCAAATCAAATGATTCGGTGGTGAAGCCGATCGCGAAGGTGCCGGTGTATTCCTTCTCTTGGCCCATGTAGGTTTCGATCTGCTTGGTTTGTTTACCGGCGCATACGATCAGCAATCCGGTTGCTAAAGGATCGAGGGTGCCTGCATGGCCCACTTTTTTGATACGGAGTGCGTTTCTTACCTTTTTAACCACATCAAAGGATGTCCATTCCAGTGGCTTGTCTATCAGAAATACTTCTCCGTACGCTTCTTGCTGCATAATTATGAATTGATAGTCACCTGCCGGAAGTGGGCAGGAAGGATGATTCAGCTCTTTTCAGCTTTTGCAAAAATCGCGTAAAATTCAAAAATAAACCCCCCCAAGGTCACGATGGGGCCGACGGTCAGACCGAGAACTCCATTGCCGTTAGGCTGACCATCGAGACTGATGATGATAAATCCAAGGACAATCATGCCTAGGCCGACCAACATCAGCCTGTAGTTTCTTTTGGAAAAAGGAAGTGGGGAATTGTCCATGGTTAGTAAAGTTCGTCTAGAGACATGTTTAAATATTTGTTTACTGCCCGAAGGGTGCTAAGGACTGAAAGTATTCCACCAGTCAGAATCAGTGTCGCAAACAGTAGAAACAGCAACTCTTGGTTTTGGAGCATGACAAACCCTTCGATGTTCGACTTGGTGTATTCCACCAAGCCAAACAAAATCGCTGATGCTACAGCGCCGGCAACCATTCCAAATAAGAGCGCGCGCATCAGGAAGGGCTTTCGGATAAAGCCCCTGGTCGCACCGACGAGTTGCATCGAGCGAATGAGGAACCGCTGGGAAAAGAGTGCCAAGCGAATGGTGTTGTTGATGAGCATTACGACGGTAATGATCAGGATTAAGATAAAACCTCCCATCACCAAACTGACTTTTAGAAGATTCTTGTTGATCGAATCAACGAGGTCTGTCATGTACGAAACCTCAAAGACGCCTGGTACTGCCTCCAGTTCTTTGGCAATTATGTCGAGCTGCTCCGACGTTTGAAATTCCTCCGCGACTACGATCACATAGCTATCCCTCAAGGGATTGTCCTCTAAAAATTCCGTGAAATCCTCGCCGGTATTTTCGATGAAAGTGGCTGCAGCCTCTTCATCCGAAATGAAGCGCAGCCCGAGCGTATCCGATTTGGTCAGGATAAATGGCCGACCTGAGATGTTCTTTTTGATGTCAGCGAGCTGCTCCTCAGAGAGCCCCTTGTCGAGAAATACCTGCACTTCCACGTTTTCCCGGATCATTTTTGTCAATGACCTGGCCTGGATCAATATCACTCCAAAAAGCCCAACAATAAAAAGAGAGAGGGTGGTGCTGAAGAGCACACTTCCAAACTTGAAATGTCCGAGGGTTTTCTTCTTGCGGGATGGGTTAGCCATAGTTGGTTAATTCAGGTCAAAAATAGGAAAGCCGGAGGGATTTAACCAATCGATGTGCCAGAAAGGACGGGGATGATTTTTTCATCGGCAATCGCCCAAACTTTATCTTGAGCACTTGGCCTAACCCTTGCCAATCCGGTAAAGTTTCCAAATGCCGGCAATAGCAGTTGCGTTTCGGATTGAAAAAAACACGGCAAGATCAAGGACTGTTTAGCTCTGCCTACCAACCGAATCCCCGGATGGATATGTCCACAGATATTGAGCTTGCCATCTGGTACCACAGCCAAAGGTTCGTGGGAGAGTAGAAAAGGCCCAAT
>CAZTJM010000023.1:0-41513 GCA_964613865.1 uncultured Limnohabitans sp.
CTCCCAAATCTCTAATCTCAGCCAACCCTATACTTACTCTAATGCATAATGCGGGGTTAATCCTTCACGTTCGGTCCTAACCGCACTTGGCCGGACGCTGGCCCGCTGCCGTTACTTTGCCCACCCTGCAACCTGGCCCAAACCTAAAACAGGCCACCGGGCTGTTTCTTGACGGTTTGTCCTCCCGCAGTCTGGCTTAATATTCTCAAATCTGATTATCGACTTCAAACGATCCCGGACTGCCATTTGGAAGTGATTCCAAGCCTACCTTTACTAAGCCTGCCCAATATTCCAAAAGCTCCTTTTTCCTAAGGAAATACCCTCTGGACAGCAAGCGGCCAAAATCCTCTTTTGATTGGAACAAGTAAGCGAGTTTCTCATCGAAGTACTTCTCATTGCCAAAATACACCCAATCATGATTGATGTACAGTTCGAAATTTCCCTTCATGTCGTAATCCAATTCATTCGCAAAAGCCGGATCTTCCAGGATCGTCCTTATCCCTGTTTTCAGTTTGAACTCCAGTGGTTTGAGGTTGAGAAAATTTAGCCTGATTGTGTCAAAGGGAGTGGATTCATTGACGAAGACTAAACCTTGACTGATCTCATCATATACCTTGATCTGCTCGGCATAAAAGCTGTCGTAGCTGAAATAGGTTTGCAGGTACTCTGCAAGCTTGGATTCTTTCATGCTATCCACACCATAAAAATACCCCAGTATCGCGCGGTCATTTTCCCGGATTTCAGCATTCAGGGCATCAGCCTGCTGACGGAGTTTCTTTGCCAGCTCGATACTTTGCTTGGGTTTGTATTTGATTCCGTCGTAGTCGAAGGATTTTACCTTGAGCATCCCGCTGTGGATTTGATTAAGGGTTCTGATATCATTTTCCAATGCTTGAGCGGTATAGATCCAATCCACTTTTTCATCTGAAAATAGGTCCGACATTTCCTCAAAACCGGAACTGGTCTCCTCCGGGGCGAAGAAAACCGGATTTTTGTTATCGTAGTACCCATTGAAGATTTTTGGGAACGAATTTCTTACCAAGTCGCTTTCGAAAGCCTCAGAAAATTGATCTGCCAGAAGGTGGGTTGGTTCGCCTTGATAATTCACCGTACTGAAAAGCTGCTCGGTGAACGTTTTGTGATAGTCCGCTATTTTCAGAAAAAGTGCACCGGCGGGCTCTGATGACAGCCCTTCCACTGTGATTCCGGATTTTTCCAAACGTGCTACCCGATCTTCAGTACTCGGGTGGGAGGCCCATTGGTCCTTGATTACCAGCTTGGATTTGTTGTAGCGGCTGAGTTCTACCTCGGTGACTTTGGGGAGGCTGTTTTCCAGGTCCAGGCCATTTTCCTTCGCCAGTATGTTCATTGCCATTTGGTAGTCTGCGAATAGATTCTGCGTCCCAAGGTTTTCTGAAACTTTACCATTGTAAAAGTCGAAGACCGAATCCAACGCATAATTGGCAAATGAAAGTCGCAAAAGGGAAGTTTTCAGCGGTTGAAATCCGGTAATATGAGCCGCGACCTCATCGGCATGGAATTCCATTTCCCGGGACAGTCCCAGGTATTCCCGATTGACCAATTCATACATTTTCCGCAGGATCCATTGGATCCCTTTGATGATTTTGACTGCTACCACCACAAAAATGTGGAAATAGCCGGTGATATTGGCCCATTTGGCAGCCAGCTGATCAAAGGAATCATTTTCGTAGAGCATATTGATGAGCACCTGATTGACCTGATAGACGTAGCTACCCACCTTCATCGAACGCTGGGAGAAGTGCCCAAACTCGTGCGCAAGAATCGCCTTTAGCTCAGCCTGAGTGACCGAATTGACCAGGCCGATTCCGATTTGCAGGTTTTTCTTCACCGGAAAAAACATGCTCCAAAAGTTGGAATCGTAAAACACCGCCGCATTGACGTCGTAGGACAGGTAGACTTTTTTGGGGAAAGACGTTCCTGCCTTCGCGACGATATCCTCAATCATTGCAAAAAGTAACGGTTCGTCGGCTTGGGTAATTTCAAGTAGGTGAGACCTGTCTGTTTTGTGTGATTTGAAGAGAAACTTGACCAAGAATATCAGGATCAACACGCCCAAACTGGCGAGCCCCAGACCTAAACCAATGGTGATGATGGCAACTTTGATCGAAATGAGGAGTATGCCCGCCATGATGCACAATGCGGTCAGACCAAGTGCCAATAGGAAAAGGACGAAATAGGTAAAAACAAAAAGGCCGATAGCTGTGACGGCCTTGACGGTTTGGGTTCTGAATTCAGGACTCAGTTGGACATTCACTTTTTCCATTGGAAAGTGCAGGGTGGGGATGGTTGGGTGGAGAGTATGGTAAGCCTGAAACAAAAAATCAGTAGGCGTCAACGGCAAAAGTACCTATCCCCTTCCGCCAAAATTAGCTTCTAGATGTGTCAACTTTTGGTCACTTCTGAAGAATTCCAGGCCTGACTTTCCGCAGTCACGTTTTGATTGTTTCTCTGACTAAAATATAGTTGCAAACCATACGAAGCAATAGTGATTTAAAATATATTTTAGTTTTTTTTTAGGCTGGTTCAATTTGGAACCTGGATTTCAAATTCTATCCAACTCGGCCTGTTGGAATCGGACTAGAAAATTTCCTTTCGCCTACTCTCGAGCGATAACCTCACCCCCCGCCCTCTTCCCGATATCGCTAAGCTCATCGGGACAGACTCTTCAGGAGAGGGAGCTTGCGCAGTGGGCAAATTGAGCACGGAGGTTCAAATGATGAGAGAATTTGCGGAGTGGGCAAAATGGGAATGGTAATCCGATTTGAAACGATAGATTAGTTGAATAGCATTTTAGACAAATCCCCCCGTCCCCGTTTTGTAAAGGGGGGTCGGTCCCGTATGGCCTGATTTTGAGGAGTTTGAGTTGAATGATGAGGCGGCCACGGATACTTCGACAGGCCCAGTACAGGTACTTCGACATGGTTCGAGCAACTCACCAACCGAGCTCAGTACACGTAGTCGGGAGGTTGGGGAGTTTTTTGAGGGGGTGGTGAAGGGTATGAAAAAGTGGGAAGGTTGAAAAGTGGCAAAGTCAGCCACAGGTGCGGTCCGAACTACTGAGATGCGGGATGCGGACGGCTTGAGGTGAGGCCTTGGCATCGTCAATCGTTGTTTTCTTTATGTTCTTTTTCCTTGATGAAAAAGAACGATCCCGAAAGATTTCGGGACAAGACGTGGCCTCGATGGCGATCGGGGCTCCCACCGCACTTGGCCGGACGCTGGCCCGCTGCCACGTCGGCCCACCGCGCCCACAAAACGGTAATTTGCATTGCCCAACACCTGTCGAAAAGAAACTCTCCGTATCCTCACTCCTCTTCTCTCCTCTTGGGCATTTTTGCTCTCCCAAATCCCAAGGTTCCCCTGAGGCCACTAAAAGTCGCTCTCCACCAAGCGCTAAATACAAACTTTCGCTTATCCCGTTCTTGATAAATTCTGCGCTTGGCAATCTTGGAAGACAGAGCCCGAGGATTGGAGTTTTTAGCGAAGAGATTCGCTCCAAAGGTATAGATCTTCAACTTTCCAAGCCCCCTTTCCAAGGTCAGCGAATCCAAAAACTGGATCTTCAAATCCGTATAGCCAAACTCCATCTCCCCTCTCGCCTCATCCTCATCCAGCACAAAATTCCAGCTTCCATTGGTCACCGTACCGTCAACGGCTTTGACAAAAAGGGTTTTTGACAAAAAGTCATTGGTTTCTGCAAAGGCAAAGCTGTCCATACTGACGTTTACTTCCATGGGATACTTGGACTTGAAGTACATCAAGGCTTCCAAATTCACCTTGGACGTATCCATGATATAGGCCTTGATTCCCAGCCTCAGTTTGTCCAGGGGATAGTCCTGCTCCGGCTCTCTTAGGTAAAAAGGCGCCATGTCCAAGTCGATCCTGTCGAAGGAGATCATTCCGGGAACCATGCCTTTTGGCGCAAATTCAAAATAGCGCACTTGTCCATTTCGGACTCGCAGGGAAACTAGATCCGCGTTGATCCTGGCATTCTCCATCAAATACTGCGGCATGGGCTTTTGCGCAGAACTGTCAAAGGGATATCGCTTGTCCCTGAAAAGATCCACCTTTGGGCTTTCCACCACGATCTCCGTTGCCTTTATCCACCTATTCCCAATGTAGCTTTCTGCATCTATCCCATTGAGTTGGATCGATCCGATACGGGCTGTGACTGCGTCAGACTGGAAAGGCAACTTTCTCAGCAAGCCATAGTTTCCGTCAACTGGTCGATAATATACGTCCTCCAGTCTCAAATTCCCCTGACTAAAGTCCACCCTTCCCAAGTCCACTTTGTAGAGGCTATCCGGAGTGATTGTGGAATAGTTTTCAAAGCCAAACTGGATATTTTTTTCTGCCAAAGCCTTTAAGTCAAGGGACTGCTCGCCCTTAAGCAGATTCAGATTCAAATCTCGAGCATCCACTGATATCCCCTGAAAGTCCAGCCTGGGAATAGGCCCCTGCCCTTTTCGGTGGAGTGCCAATTCACCGTTTTCCAGCAAAACGTCCCCCAACAAAATAGTATGAACCAAGGAAGAGGCAGATTTTGGTTTAGCCTCTTTGGGCGCGTGCTGGACTTCGACTGTATCCAAGTAGAGGTTTAGCTTTGGGTTGACCATTCGCAATTCCCTCAAATCAAATATTCCAGTATCCTGTATCTCCGCCAGCTTGTTGTTCTTCAGAATCAACTGGTCAATCTTTGCATCCAAGGTCGGTGATCCCGGCTTTCCGAACTGGTCCTGTGGGCTGAGGTAAAAATCGGAAAACACGACGTCTTCCTTCGTGGTGCCTATTTCAACAGCGGAGAAGCCCAGCGTATGGACACTGTCTGGCAGCGCAAACTTGAATTCCTTCAAACTCAAGTTGACTTCGTCATACAAGCTACCCACATCCTTGTTCGCCGTGATCGCCGAATCGAGTCTAAACCCACGAACTAACAGTCCAAAATCCGTCTCGATAGAGTTTATCGAGGATTCATCCAACTGATAATTGATCGCAAGCCTCGAGTTGCTCGTCGCTATCGTGTCGATCAACACCTCTTTGAGGGACCTTTTTCCAAGTCCGGCAGGCTGTTTTGAATCAGCGGAAGCAGACCTTGCAGCCACTTCTTTGTCAATTCCGATCTCAATTTGCCCCTTGTCGATCTCCAGCTTGTTCAGGTCCAGCCTGTTTTCAAACAAGAATTGCTCGATGTCCACCCCCTTAAAGTTCACGTTGGGAAACTGTAGGCCCAGCTGGATTCTTCCCTGAAAATCGGAGTTTGGCCTCATTAACAATCCCCTCACTTCTATGGATTTTCGCAGGGAATTGTATTGCAGCTGATCGGTCGCCACTTCATATTTTCCACCAGCCAGACTAAAGGAATAATTGTTGAACACCAAGTCGATCTCATCCGAAAACAACGTTTTGTCATCTGCTTCGGACATCTCCTGATCCAGAGCAAAACTTTTCAAGCTCAGGGAAAGGTTGTCCTCTTCGAAATTAAAGCTCTTGCCTTCCACATAACTCACATAGCGGACCTGGGCCTTGTCCAAGCTGACTGTGTCAACGGCTATGGCGTTGAAATATCCCAACAATACATCCCTGAGCTCATCATTGGATCCCGGAGACTCTCCGGAGGACTTGGGTTTTTCACGATAGGTCTCTATTACGAAAACAGGATTTGGCATCATAATCCGATGGACCAAAAGCTGTTCCTCATAAAAAATAGACTTGATGTCCACTCCTTCGGCACGAAACATCGGGACCGCAAAGTCGACCACCGAAGTCTTCCCGTAGGTCCCAAGCAGAGACTGAATGCTCGCTCGATCTTCCGGTCGGATGGTCAGATTTTGTACTTCCAGCAGCTCGTTTTTCGAATCTATCGTCAACTGATCAGCCAAGATGATATGCAGATTGTCTTTCAACTTCAAGCGATATTTATCCAGCTTCACAAAAATCTCGTCCAATTGAATCTGCTCGCGGATTTCATCGGAGACTTCCGGCTTAAAAAGGATATTGTCCAAGCGAAAACTGAACTGTTCGAATCCAATGTCGTTTCGCCTTTGTCCCCCCGACCCTATAAATTGGATCGTCCCCTCCTCAACCGCGAAAGAACCGACAGACACTTCCTTCAAAAATCCCGAAACGATCTCGCCCAGGGGTACCTGTCGGCTTCTGTCGGAGATCTTCTTTTCCAGCTCCGTATATTCCACGCGCGGCCTTAGAATCCTGATTTGCTCTGCCTGAAGAATCCCGTCGTTGTACATTTGTCTCAGCCCTACCTCCTCTACCGAGAATTCGGCAAGGTCGAGCTTGAGCAGTCGCTCTGGATCTTGGGAATCCAATGACTCGGGACGAGGCTGAATGCTGAGGTTTCTGACGATCAATTCATCTTTGAAAGAAGAAACGCTCACTTCCTCTCCGGTGACCAAATGGATCTGGTCACCCAGATAGATCCGGCTCCCCTTGATTTCCATCGCAGCATCTTCCCCGTAGAAAAACTGGTTCTGCCTTTTGACCGAATCCTCTCCCAGGTAAAACCCGACCATCTTGAAGTTCAATTCGTCGAGCTCTATCCTATTCCTAAGCGTGTCTTCCATATCGGATCTTACAAACTTCCCTTTGTTGATCGACAGCTCCTTGATCCTCACCGATTCCAAACTTCCTTTGATGAAATCATTGAGGTCACCCGATGCGGCACTGTCTGACCTTACTTGGGGATTACTCACAAAATCCAGTTCCGGATCATCCAGGATTAGTTCGTCGATCTCCACAATCGAGGTCATAAAGGCCTTATTTAGGTCCACATTTCCCACCCGAAGCTCCTTGAGCCCGACGCTGTAGTAGGCCCTGCTCTCTTTCGATCGGTCCGGAGTGAGGTTTACCCTTTCGATATCGATGACATTGTCCAGAGAGGAAATGAACACTCGGTCCGCGCGGATCAGGTGAACTCCATCGGCTAAGGGATAGGTGACTTTCTCCAGCTCAAACTCGAAGCCCTCCGCATTGAAGGGAGTCTTCCATTCCTCACCAGTCGAAAAATCAATATTTCGGATCAATAGGGAAGTATTGTCGGCTTTCAGATCTGACCGGCTCAAAAAGTTGGAGAAAAAGAGGTTGGCGTGGTCTATTTCCACCTCCTTGATCAACAAACCCACGAGATTGGCCCGCCGCACAGTCTTTTTGATCTCTTCTTCGAGTGCTTTGATGGGAGAGATTTTTTCTTCTCCATCCTGCGTGGGATGCTTGTCGGCTTGGGGGACTTTGGGAGGCAAATCCAGGACAACCGTCGGATTGTCGATATAGATTTTGCCAATCGTAAACTTCTTGTCAAAGAAATTATACCACAGGTTTCGAAAGGCAATCTGATCCAGCGTCACCTCAAACAGCGCCTGATCCTCCTTTCTGTTCTTGGGATTGACGGGCTTCATGACGATGCCATCCAGAAAAAAGCCTCTTCGGATCAACGAAAAACTAAAGCGGTTGAAATCTACGAGATAGACATCCTCGGTCGCCTCGTTGATCTTTTGCTGTGCATATTTTCTCAGAAAAATGTTGGATCCGAAGTAGACCAAAAACTCCAGAAAAAGGAGGGAAAGCACGACGATCATTGCAATCCGGAGGATTTTCCTACGAGTGGGATGGGCAAAATGCTTACTCCGTTTCCCAGATTCCATAAAAGTGAAATAAGAATTGGCTAATCAAAAGATAACACTAAAATGGGCAAAAAAAGAAAAAGCAACGCCATGGCATTGCTTTTCAAAAGTGCTGTAGGAGAAGGATTCGAACCTCCACGAGGCAGTTAGGCAATAGTCCGGTTTGAATTACGCTTTATCCAGTCCCGATAGCTATCGGGATCCCCACCCCCGAGACAGGAGGGCTTGTCTGCCAGTTTCAACATCCTACAATATGTCAAGAAATAAGATGGGAGAAAGGATCCTTTCCGCCTTATGGCAGAAATCATCCCGCCCCCCCGATAACCAAAAAGCTCTGACGAGCTCTTTGCAATAGTTTGAATAGGTTTGAGAACTTGATGCCCCAAAATTAGAAATACGATTGGTTTATTAAAATTTCGTCAAGTTTTATTTTCATTTTTTACATTATCATTAATTATTCATCAAATAATTGAAAATGTATGAAAAGACAGCCTGAGAAAAGCCTATTTCGTTATAAATTTGACAATTGACTACCAAATCAGAAATTACCTCATGTTAATTCTGACTTAGGGAAGTGTTGCAGAATCTTATTTGCTGATTGAAATGCCGAGAAATAAAAAAACCATGAAATAAAATTTCATGGTTTTAGTCAATTAACAATAAACCCAAAATAACCTGCTGTAGGAGAAGGATTCGAACCTCCACGGAGTAGTTAGGCAAATTTACGAGCTCGCTAAATGCTTTATCCCACCGATAGCTATCGGTACTCCACCCCCGAGACAGGAGGGCTTGTCTGCCAGTTTCAACATCCTACATTGTATTAGGGATCGTTTATCCCCGATTGATGTTTCAAAGTTAGCATTTTAGCATAAACATTGAAAATAATTCAACATTATTTTATATTTTTTACATTATTTTCAATGTATGCTACTTTTCTCTGAATTAAGCATAATTTGAAGCAAGAATAAAACGCCATCATTGAAAAAATTCCAACCCAATCTAAATGCGTCAGTAGCCCTCGGGCTTAAAGTTTGGGCAATAAAAAAACCATGAAATAAAATTTCATGGTTTTAGTCAATTAACAATAAACCCAAAATAACCTGCTGTAGGAGAAGGATTCGAACCTCCACGGAGTAGTTAGGCAAATTTACGAGCTCGCTAAATGCTTTATCCCACCGATAGCTATCGGTACTCCACCCCCGAGACAGGAGGGCTTGTCTGCCAGTTTCAACATCCTACATTGTATGGGGATCTTTTATCCCCTTTGATGTTTCAAATATAGCATGACTTTTTCTATCCATTGCAAACTTTTTAAACATTTAAACAAAAATTTACATTATTTTTAATGATAACGATTGAATTATGTCATTTTATCAATGCTCCATACTTTATGCTCCATGGTTTTGACGATCTGTTAACAGCAAGTCGCTTTTTTACATTTTTCATACCGGACCCTCACAATATTTACGTTTTTCATATAAATAGCAGGCATTTTTTCCAATATTGAGAACCAACTAGTCAAAATTGACATAGGATTCCCATTTCTCAAGTACTGCTGAGAAATCCTCCGGCAGCTGTGCCTCGAAGTATAGCTGCTCTTTGGTAAGCGGATGCACAAATCCCAAACTCATCGCATGCAGCGCCTGGCGAGGCATTAGATCGAAGCAGTTCTGAACAAATGCCTTATACTTTGCAAACTGGGTACCCTTGCGGATCTTGTCTCCTCCATACATCGCATCGTTGAACAAAGGGTGTCCAATAAACTTCATGTGCGCACGGATCTGATGGGTGCGGCCCGTCTCCAGGTTACATTGTACCAGCGTCACATAGCGCAATCGCTTTACGACTTTCCAATGAGTCACGGCGTGCTTGCCTTGGCTTCCGTCAGGAAACACATCCATCACTTTCCTGTCTTTGGCACTTCTGCCGACATTGCCTCGAATCGTACCTGAATCAGCCTCCAGCTCGCCCCATACAAGGGCGAGGTATGTCCGCTGGATTGTGTGGTGGAAAAACTGCGCTGCCAATGGTGTCATCGCTTCTTCCGATTTTGCAATCACCAAAAGTCCCGAAGTATCCTTGTCAATTCGATGGACCAGGCCCGGACGGCCTTCATTGCCCTTCATTTCCGGCAAATGCTGGAAGTGGAAAACTAGCGCATTGGCCAGGGTACCATTCCAATTACCATGCGCCGGATGTACGACCATTCCCGGAGGCTTGTTGACTATCAGCAGGCTTTTGTCCTCATACACGATGTCCAAGGGGATATCCTCGGGAATCACCTCAGTATCCCGTCTGGGCTTATCCATGAAAACCTGGATGTCGTCAAGCGGCTTGATGCGGTAGTTGGACTTGACTGCTTTGCCGTTGACCAATACCGTTTCGTTGTCAATAGCCTGCTGCACCTTGTTTCTGGTGACATGGGCAATCTTTTCCGTCAAAAACTTGTCTATGCGGACCAATGACTGTCCCTTGTCCACGAGGATACGGTGGCGCTCGTATAATTCTAACTCATCCTCTTCGAATTCTTCTTCGGGCTGTTGGCTCATGGCTGCAAAAATAGGAGGATGAGCCTTAACTTTGACAAAAGTACTCCAATGCTTGTCCCACCAGTTGGCACCATTCAATCCATCACACATCCGCTTTTAAGAAAAAAGGCCGTGGATTTTGGCGTTTTACGGCTAGACCAGATCGATGATGGGGTCTCGGGCAACAAGTTTTTCAAACTCAAATACAACCTCAAAGCAGCCAAAGAATCGGGCAAAAAAACCATACTGACCTTTGGAGGCGCATTTTCAAACCACATCCACGCCACGGCATCGGCAGCCCACGCGGCGGGACTTCCGAGCATCGGAGTGATCCGCGGACAAGACGCGGACTTGAGTAATCCTACGCTACGCCATGCAAAAGAAATGGGAATGGTCCTTCGTCTTGTGGATAGGGAAAGCTATCGAAACAAAGATTCCCCGGAATTTCTGGATAAGCTCAAAGAGGAATTTGGGGATTTTTATCTAATCCCCGAGGGTGGCACAAACGAACTTGCCATCGCCGGCACGAAAGAAATCATGGGAAAGGAAACTACCGAATTCTCCCATATCTGTGTTTCCATCGGTACGGGGGGGACTTTTGCGGGACTTGCGGCGACGATCGAAAACCACCAAAATCTGCTGGGCTTTTCGTCGTTAAAGGGAGATTTCATTTACCGACAAATCTCGGAACTGCTGGCGAAATACGAGATCAGTCCAAGGGGAAGGCTCGCCATCCATGCCGAGTATCACTTCGGAGGCTATGGAAAAACCAAGCCTGAACTGATCGAATTTCTAAAGTGGTTTCATTCCGAGTTTGGTATTCCGCTGGATCCCATCTATACAGGCAAACTGGCTTTTTCGCTTTGGGACCTGATCGGAAAAGACCATTTTGCAAAGCAGTCCCGGATTCTGATGATCCATACTGGAGGGCTTCAGGGGAACGCGGGATTTTCAGAAAAAACAGGGATCAGCCTTCCTGCGACTTGATGGTAAAATAGTCCTCCATTTCTTGGGGATGAAGGACAAGGACATTGGCAGAGACTAACCTGACCAGTGTTTTTGAGGCCAAAAAGGGTGGAATCTTGGCTAATTTGGAAAATTCTTTCAAGGTGATCTGCCCCTTTTCCTCCAAAGCCTTCATGAGAATCTCCTCCTTCCAACCATAGGTAAAAATCGTATCCTTCGGAACACGGCTCCTCCTCAATACCTCCCAAACTTCACGGCTGGCCTGGACGCTGCGGTCTCCCACGCGGATGTAGGATTGTTTTCTGTTGCCCACATTCAGGTAATGCGGGCGATCTGGGCTCAAGGGGATGCGAAATACGGCTACCCCCTTTTTCTCGTTCAACTTAACGGTGAAAATCTCCACTCTCAAGTCCGGAAAGATGAGCTCTCTAATAGACTTTTTCAGTATGAAAATTTCCTCTTCGATGTAGCGTTGACCACTGACGGTGCCATCATCGTCTACCCCGATCAACAAATCCCCTCCTGCAGTATTGGCAAATGCGATCACTTCCCGCACGATCTTCTCGGGAAATGCAGCCTTTTTCTTGAATTCGATCTTGAGCCCCTCGCCTTTGTTGGCCAAGGCCTTTATTTCCTGAAGGGTCATGGCTTCGATTGCTTTTATTACAGACTAGTTGCCGAGGCCACGGTTGAGCTCTGCAAGCTGGGATTTTTGGGCTTGCCACTCATCGCGAAGCCGGGCGGCTTCCATGAAGTTGAGCTCCTTGGCGGCCTTTTCCATGAGCTTTTGAGTTTGCTGAATGAGCTTTTCCAGCTTGTCCTTGCTAAGATATTCGACCACGGGGTCGGCCGCGACCTGTGCTTCAGAAGGCATGGGCTCTGCATAGTATTTTGTCCCTTTTTTGGAGTCGGCGACTTTGGTTTGGCCCATGATCTTGTCCCTGGACTTGATCACCGTGGTAGGCGTGATGCCATTCTCCTCGTTGTAGGCCATCTGCAATGCACGCCTTCTTCGAGTCTCATCGATGGCCGCCTGCATGGACTCTGTTATCTTATCGGCATACATGATCACGCGGCCTTCCGAGTTTCGCGCAGCACGACCGATAGTCTGTACTAGGGAGCGTTCATTTCTCAAAAAGCCCTCCTTATCGGCATCCAAGATCGCCACGAGAGAAACTTCCGGAAGATCCAGGCCTTCCCGGAGTAGGTTGACGCCGACTAGAACATCAAAAATCCCGAGTCTGAGCTCACGCAAAATCTCCACTCGATCGAGTGTCTTTACCTCTGAGTGGATGTAGCGGGATTTCACACCAGCCCGCTCCAGGAACTTTTGAAGCTCCTCGGCCATGCGCTTGGTCAGCGTGGTCACCAGCACGCGCGCTTCGGTTTTGATCGTTTGGTCAATTTCTTCCAGAAGATCATCGATCTGGTTTTGGCTGGGCCGTATGTCTATGGTGGGGTCCAAGAGACCGGTCGGTCGTATGATCTGCTCAACGACTACCCCTTCGGTCAGCGCCAGTTCGTAGTCGGCTGGTGTTGCTGAAACATAAATCACCTGATTGGTCAACTGCTCAAATTCCTCAAACTTCAATGGCCTATTATCCAAAGCTGAGGGCAACCGGAAACCGTAATCGACCAAATTCACCTTACGCGACCGGTCCCCTCCCCACATGGCCCGAATCTGAGGCACGGTCACATGGCTCTCGTCGATCACCAACAGGTAGTCATCGGGAAAGTAATCCAGCAAACAGAAAGGCCTCGCACCTGGCAGTCTGCGGTCGAAATACCGGGAATAGTTTTCCACCCCGGAGCAATATCCGAGCTCGCGGATCATTTCCAGATCAAATTCCGTACGTTCCTGCAGGCGCTTGGCCTCCATGAATTTCCCTTCTTTCTCGAAAAAATTCACTTGGGCTACCATGTCATCCTGGATCTCGTGGATGGCAGTCTGGATGGTATCGCGTCCGGTGACGAATAGGTTGGCCGGAAAGATCGATATGATTTTTTCGTCAGAAAGCTTTTTGCCTGTCGCCGGCTCTATGCGCTGAATTGCCTCGATCTCGTCTCCCCAGAAGAAAATCCGGTAGGCAAAATCCGCGTAGGCGACAAAAATGTCGACTGTATCACCCTTGACCCGGAAAGTACCATAGGTCAGATCCGCTTGTGTTCTGCTGTAGAGAATGTCTACCAGCTTGAACAACAGCTGATTTCTAGGAATTCGGTCACCCTCCTGGAGACGGACTACATTTTTCCCAAATTCATCGGGATTGCCGATACCGTAGATACAGGACACCGAAGCGACCACGATCACGTCCCTCCTTCCCGTCAGCAGGGAAGAAGTCGCGCTGAGCCTGAGCTTCTCAATCTCCTGGTTTATGCTGAGATCCTTTTCGATGTAGGTGCCCGAGCTGGGGATAAAAGCTTCTGGCTGATAGTAGTCGTAGTAGGAGATGAAATATTCGACCGCGTTATCCGGGAAAAACTGCTTGAATTCCCCATAAAGCTGCGCAGCCAAGGTCTTGTTGTGACTGAGGACCAAAGTCGGTTTTTGGGTCTGCTGAATCAGATTGGCGACCGTGAAGGTTTTGCCGGAGCCTGTCACCCCAAGCAGTACTTGAGCGGGTTCGCCTGCTTTGACTCCTGAGGTAAGCTCCTCGATCGCCTTGGGTTGATCGCCGGTAGGTTGGTAATCAGAGGTTAGTTTAAATTCCATAGCTTTTCTCCCAACAACAAAGACTGATCAAAAGGTTTTCGAAACTTGAAAATCAGGCGACTTTCACGGATCTGCCACCTAGATTATAGTACAGGTAGTTCGTACGTAGGATGATCACCAGCAGCAGCGGGATCAGGCTCGGGTGAAAAGACTGCCAGCCCAAGATCCAAAAAACCACCGCCGCATCCGCTAGAATCAACGCGAAAAGGAGATACTTTTTTACCCAAGGTTGGATTTGTTTTTTGGCGAGTCCATACACGAGCGCCAGATGTCCTGGAAATGCCCAGAGAATATTCCAATTCCATTTAGTTGAAGGAATCTCAGATCCAATCCAAAGTGCCGCAAGTACAAGACCTATAGTTCCCAGAATCCCAAAAAGAAATATATCAATGCCAATGAAAAGCCTTCTCTTCTTGTGGCCGATAAATGTCATTGCTGTAAAAGCAAAAGCTATCACCCAAAAAATCCAATAAGGATTCAACGTTGCCATTTTTTCCTCTGAATCTGGGAAATCCAATATTACCCGACTTTGACTGACCAAAGGGCGGGAGGGGCCATCTCCGATGATCTCTGCACTGCCAAAAGCCATCTCCATGTAAGATGGCAAAAATTGCTCCTCAAACGGGGTAGCGTCACGGTCTAGCCTCGATCCGAGCGCAATGTCAATTCCCAAGTCCGACCACGGCATGTACAGCACCTTCTCATCTATCAATTCTCGGAAAGTCTTTTCGACGGGAAGCTGCTGTTGCTCGTTCCAAACAAGTTTATCGCCCAGAACTACCCTCATTGCGTCACGAATCCGGGTCGCACAATTATCAAAGAAAAAGTCGTACCGATAGTTTCTGTTCGCTGGAAGGTAATTGGTCTGCAAAAACTGCACAAGATCTTTGGTTTGAGTCTCATTCAGATCCAGTACCTGCTCCCGGACACTGCGCTCAAAATAGTCGTACTCGGCAATAAACCGATCAAAAGTCGACACAGAGAGAAAATAGTCCAGCCTGCCACCAGCAAAATTGAACACAAAATTAGGAGCTCCAAAGTCAAAGGTTCCATAATTATAGACCAAATCCTGACCGGTACTCAGATCCTGCACCCGCACCGCACTGTGCCCAAAAGAGGTATAGATTTCCTCCCCTGCATCACAAGTCAGAAGACTAACACGGTAGACTTGAGCTTTGGAATTAGTTGGAACTAGGATTATCAGAAAAAAAATAAGAAAAACTATTTTAATATTTTTGATCATTTTCTTAAATTAATAGTACTTTTTAAATCCTCTTTTTAATGGATACTAATACTTTTTCAGGTTCCAAATTGATCTTCTTTGCCCGCCGAATATACTGGTTATTCCTTGCAGTTGCAGCGATCTGCCTGCATCTTGGCAAGGCTTTCTCCCAAGAACTAAACGCCTACAAAACTATCGCCAGCGGCAATTTCTCGGACGTTTCCATCTGGGTTTTTTGGAATGGCTCTCACTGGAGCCCAGCCACGGCCAAGCCCGGTCAGGGCAATAACATCTACATCGACCAGACCCATACCCTGACGTTGACCAGCAACGAGGCTGTAAAAAGCTTGTTTATCAATGCTGAAACAGGTGCAGGCCAAAAATTGAACCTGTCCGGATTTCAGCTACATGTGTACGGGTCCTTGAACGCTTTTTCAGGGGCAGCCCCCGGAACACCCGACAATGCGTGGAACAGCCAAAACTGGATCGGAAATTCCGTTTCAAGCACGCTTGTTTTCAAGGGAAGCTCCCGAGTGATTGTTCAGAAAAATAGCTGGAGCGCCCAAACCACCCAAAGTCGCTTTGCCGTCATATTCGATGCAGATCCAGGAGAAACACTGACGCTAGAGGCTCCCCTCAAAGCCCTTGCCTTCACCGTCCGATCAGGTACTTTATTCCAAAAAATAGACACTTCAGTATTGCCAAACGTGTGCTTTTCGCTGTCGTTCAACACAGAAACTTCCGTATTTGGAGTAGGACCCTATGGTACTATGGTCGTTGAATCCGGTGCGACTTTTACTTCTGAATGCAATGCTGGCATTCTCAATAGGTCTACCAGTGGGACTACTAGCGCGCAGGACTTTACACTTCAAAACGGCGGCACCCTGATTCTTGAAGGCAATGCCCCCAAGATAGAAGCTGCCAATTTCCAGCTTGATGGGAAAATCGTTTTTCGTGGCGGATCAACCGGAAAGTCCTATCTATCCAGCTCCTATGCCGACGCTGCAACTCCAATCACAGTCCGGGACATCGAACTTCAGGGAAGCCAAAACCTCACCCTCCCCAATCAATTGATCCTGCTTGGAAACTTGGAAAAAAGCGGCTCGGGCAATTTCGCGGCATCCAACACAAGCCTGACTTTGGCAGGTTCCGGCGACCAGGAAATTCTGGGCTTTCCGCTTGTCGTTAGGGATTTGACCTTGACCAAAACCGGCGGCAACTTCTTTCCCAATTCCGATCTTACTGTGCAGCGAGACTTGACACTCACCCAGGGAAGTATGGATATGGAGGGCAACAATCTCTCGATCAACACGGGCTTAGCCGGTACATTGCTCTATTTTGATGGGTCTTGGAAAAACGTAGGCCAGTTCCACTACTATGGCATCCCTGCTACGCTGAACGGTGCAAATTCTACCTTCCCCTTCCAAGACACAAGAAATGGTGGCATCCGTAAAGTCCAGCTTCTGGGAAACTCGGCTGGAGGGAATCTACAGATTTCCTTCACTGAATATAGCGGAGCGGAATACAATTCTGGGTTTGACGACGTCGACGGCACCGAGATACTGTATCGCCTTTTCAGCTACTTTCAATTCTCGGGGACAACGCCAACTCCCAATCCGCTCGAACTGCGGATCTCTGCAGACAAACTGATCGTGGATGATGTGGATGACCTGCGGATAGTTGGCACCGGTTATGCAGCTCCGGGTAGCCACTTGCCTGGAACTGACCCAACCGAGCTTTGGGCTCGTCGGAGCCTGAGCTTCTCGGATTTGCCGGGCAAAAACTTCACAGTCGGAAGTTTCAGAACCGCATCCGTATTACCTATCCACTGGCTCGAAACGGATGCCAGCCTAACCAAACAAGGGGTCTTGCTTAAATGGAAAGTAATCGGAGACGGGTCGGATTTGTTTTTCGAAATCTACAAGAGCCACAATCCAATTGAATCCGGATGGGAAAAGCTTGGTGAAATTGCCTCGCAGGCAAATAGCTATGTTTTGGGGGATTTTCAGTTTCTTGATGAAAGTGCTGATTTGCGTCGGGATAATTTCTACCGAATCAAACAGCTAGACAGGACAGCAAACTCCACTTGGAGCAATGTCCTCAGGGTAGGAAGACAAATCGAATCCGAAGCCAATAGCCTAAGCATCTATCCCAACCCCTATTCCAATGGCCCCCTGCGTCTGATACTTCCTCCAAATCTAGACTTGAGAAAATCACAGGTACTCATCCAAAACTCCCAAGGAAAGCTGGTAGCTCAAACCAATTATCTCGGGGCCGATATTGAGCCGCTGGCTCAAACCCTGCCTCCCGGGATCTACTTTGTCTGGATCATATCGGAGCAACATAAGCTGGTGGTCAAGTTGATCAGGAAATAGGTTCAATATTTTCCGGGCGGAAAGGCACTTTTCCCTGATTTGCCTATCTTACCCTTTAAACCCCAAACCAACCTATGACCTTTGTTTTTGTTTTGCTCAGCATAGCGATCCTGGTGCTTCTGATCGTATGGGCCAAGCTCAATCCCTTTCTCGCTTTTTTGATCGCCTCCATCGCCGCTGGCCTGATGCTGGGACTTCCGGCAGACCAAGTCGCCAAATCCGTGCAAAAAGGCATGGGCGCCATGCTGGGAGACCTGGTCATCGTCATCGTGACGGGTGCGATGCTTGGAAAGCTGGTCTCCGAAAGCGGTGCTGCACAGCGGATCGCAGGATTTCTGATGAAGATCTTTGGAGAAAAACACATGACCTGGGCGATGGCCGTCACCGGTCTGATCGTGGGAATTCCGCTTTTTTACAATGTAGGTTTCGTGCTTCTCGTACCCTTGGCCTTCACCGTTTCCTATCAATACAAGCTGCCGGCCGTCTACGTAGGCATCCCATTGCTTGCGGCCCTTTCGGTAACACACGGCTTTTTGCCACCCCATCCTTCACCGGCTGCTTTGGTCGCACAGTTTGGAGCAAATATGGGACTTACACTTTTCTACGGTTTTCTGATCGCCATTCCGACTATCATCATCGCAGGACCGCTATTTTCCCCGTTCCTGAAAAACATTAAATCGGAACCCCTCAAGACTTTCCAATCAGAACCTAAGCCTGAAAGTGAATTACCGGGAATCGGGAACAGCATTTTCACCGCACTGCTTCCCGTGATTTTATTGATTGGAACCACCGCCTTGAACTTGAATATTTCTCCGGACGATCCGATTCGTCCGCTGGTTAACTTCATTGCGGACCCCGGCGTGGTGATGCTAGTCTCCGTACTTTACGCTACGTTTTCGCTGGGTATATTCAGAAATACCGACATGGTGAAGCTGATGGACATCTACACCATTGCTACGAAAGATGTGGCCATGATCCTGCTTATCGTCGCCGGTGCGGGTGCGCTCAAGCAGATTTTCACAGATACGGGTGTCAGCTTAACTATAGCCGAAAGCCTAAAAACCTGGGACATCCACCCGCTCATCCTCGCGTGGATGATCACGGCAGTCATTCGCGTTTGCGTAGGTTCGGCAACTGTAGCGGGCTTGACCACAGCGGGGATTATCGCACCATTGGTCACCACGATGAATGTAGACCCAAATTTGCTTGTGCTTTCCATTGGCGCGGGAAGCCTGATGTTCTCCCATTTCAATGACGGGGGATTTTGGATGTACAAGGAATTTTTCAACGTGAGCATCAAGGACACCATCAAATCCTGGTCGCTGATGGAGACCATTGTGGCCGTTGTAGGCTTGTTTGGAGTCCTCATTCTGGATCTTTTTGTCTAATTTCAGTCCAAAATCAACCCTGATGGAAACACCTGAAAACAACTTTGCGAAACTCGGTCTGAGCCTTCCTCCCGCTCCAAAGCCACTCGGCGTCTACAAGCCCTGCCTAATCGATGGCAAATACCTATATCTCTCCGGTCACGGCACGGTGCAGGATGATGGCAGCCTGATCATCGGTAGAATCGGAGTAGACATGGATATGGATGCGGGAAAGCTGGCTGCTCGACAGGTCGGATTAGCCATGCTGTCCACCATCAAGGCAAATATCGGCAGCCTGGACAAGGTCAAGCGCGTGATCAAGGTGCTTGGCATGGTCAACTGTACACCGGATTTCGAAAGACACCCCTTTATCATCAACGGATGCAGCGAACTTTTCGCAAGTGTGTGGGGAGAGGAAAACGGAATCGGAGTACGCTCGGCAGTGGGGATGGGCTCACTTCCAGACAACATTCCCGTCGAGGTCGAAGCACTGTTTGAGCTTCAGTGAGATTCAGGGCTCCACTAACGTTTTGTAAGATTCAAAAAGGCTAAGCACGTCGCGGACATAGTTGACCGCGATGTGGCCTTTGGCAAAGCCACTCCTCACGATAGGATCCCGATAGTACTCAGGGTCACTTTTTAGGTTGAGGAAAAGGGAAACATCCTTCCAGCTACGAGTGTTTTTCCCATATTTCATGGTCAATCTCCACGCATCCTCTACGTGCCCCTGACCAATATTGTAAGAGGCAAGTATAAAGCGGATGCGCTCTTTGGAGTCAGGCACCCGTTCCCTCCAAAACTTGTCCAGGTATTGTAGATACCTGACCCCTCCACTGAGAGACTGTACGGGATCATTGGGATCGGTAACGCCAAATCTCTGCAGGGTCACCGGCATCAGCTGAAGCAAGCCTTCCGCTCCAGCGTAGGAAACGGCGGTGGTGTCAAATCCCGATTCCTTATACACCAAAGCCGCCAAAAGCCGCCAATCCCAGCCCAATTCCTCCGCCGCATTTCTGATCATGTCATCATAGACGGAGATCTTTTTGCCTCCTAGAGAGGAAAAGGGACTGTTGGCCCTGAAAAAGCTGTTTCTGGGACTGAGGAAATATTTGGCATAGAGCTCTGGCACGAACTTCTTTTTCTTTTCTGCCAGCCAGTCATTTACGGCGTTGAGCAATTTCGGCGAGTTTTTCCGCAGGGCCCAGGAGATCGCACCGTCTTCTGAAACTTTCAGTGAAGCGTCTAGACCTGGATAATAGGTTTGGTTTGCTTTTGCTATGTTTCGGTCGGCCACCGTCCACTTGATCTTTCCATCGGCTATCTGGTCGATCAGCGTCTCCTCATGTTCGTCCGAAACACTTACCACAAAGTCCATCTGAAGCGAATCCTTGATGGTCAAGAGCTGTTTTTCATAGACTGCTCCTTTTCTCACATAAACGGTGTCCTTACCGATCTTCTCCCAAGTAGTCGGTTGTTGGAAGCCGGTTTTCCCCACCACTACGGTGCTCATGGTACCCAGGTAATGGGTAAATGCAACCCGACTGTTTCGTTCGGGGCTACTTTCCAAATTCATGGCAATCAGGTCAACTCGGCCTTCTTCCAAAGCTTGAAAGGCTTGTTCGATGTCCGAAATCACCAAGTACTCTACTTGGACACCGAGATTTTTTCCCAAATCCCGGATAAGCTCAAACTCATATCCCATCCTCCTTCCTCGGTAGATGTAATAGGAAGTGGAATTATTGTCCACGGCAACTCGAATGGTACCACGGGTTTGGATACCAGGAAGGTCTAGAATGTAGGGTGGCTTAAAAGCCTTCTCAAGCCGCTCTTCAAAGAAGGTGCACTGCACACCGGAAAAGAGGAGAATGATGAAGGAAACTAGTGCGATTAGCGTTTTTTTCATTATCAGGGGCAACCCCAGATGATCCAACACGCTGATTGGCAAAGGCTATGCCAAAATAAAATTAGGCATTTGTTAAAAATATCGAAGAAAAAACGGAAGCTTTCGGGCTTCCGTTTTATATCAATCTCCAGGTAGCTGCAAGTCTTCCATGCTGTTGTCAAAGAAGATTTTTCCGGAGAGTCGCAGTAGCTCGATCTCCTGCTCTTTGATCTGGTAAATGGAAGTGATCAATCTATTTTTGGCAGTCAATAGATTGACCTGGGCGTCACGAAACTCCAAATAGGAAGCAATCCCCAATCGAAAACGCTCCAAGGCGATGTCAGTATTTTCCCTTGCAACTTGGAAATTTTTCCGCTCGATCTCCAGTAGCCGGAGGTTGTTGGAGTAGGTATTATAAGCTCTTGCGATATCGGATTTCAGCTGGATTTCATATTGTTCCAGAGTACTCTGCTGGATTCGCTGTTGGACTTTGGCATTTTGAATTCTGCGATTGAGCGTAAGTCCGCTAAACAGGTTCACGGTGATGTTCCCCCCATAGTTGAACCCCGCCCGCTGGTTTTGGGCGACGATTCCGGCATCCGAATTGGACGTGTTGTTGGCATAGGTAGCATTTAGATTGAGCATGGGCAGACGGGACGCCTGCAACTCCCGGGTCTGGAGAAAAGCCACATTATTCATGCGCTGGTTGATAAGCAACTGCTTGTTTTCCAAAAACGCATTTTCTTCCAAATCTGCCAAGGTTTGAATCTCACCCACCAATATGGTGTCCTTCACAAAGAACTCTTCATGGGGATCAATCGCCATGAGCTCATTCAGGTTGACCCGGGCATTTTGTATGATTTGCTCTTGCGTAAGCAAAAGGCTCGAGTCGGAATTGTAGTCCACCTCAGCAGTGAGGAAGTCGCGCTTGCCGGCGCCTCCGAGTTCGTATTGAGCCTTGGCAATGTCCAATCTCGCCCGGCTGAGGTCCAAGGTTTCCCTCAAGACCTGAAAGCGCTGCAATTCCAGGATGAGGCGGTAGTAGGCGGTGGAGATCCCGGCGACAGTATTTTCCACGGAAATCTTGGCTTCAAGCTCACTGACTTCTGTGAGCTCACCGAGACGTTTCATGGTCACGATGGCCTCTGGCCGGAAACCGTAAAGTCCCACCACATTGAAGTTTTCACTTCTGGACTTTGCGTCGTCGATCTCACGGGGAGCCGGGTCATTGACAAATCGCTGGACAACATCCTCATTACTGAATGACCGCAGATAGGTCGCGTCTACGGTCGGCATGAAGAGCTCTCCGACTCCTATCCTTTCATCCCCTTCCCGCAGGTTGACGTTTTCGACGGCGATTTTTATCTGAAGGTTTTTCTCCAGACCGATCTGGATAGCTTTTTCTAAGTCTAAATTTTCTTGGGCAATAGCCGACAGTGAGGTCAGGAGACTTCCCCAAGCGAATAAAAAGGCTAATTTTTTCATTAAATTCTTGCTAATCTTCCTTGCTTAGAAGTGAGATAGGTGTAAATGGCCGGGATGATAAATAGGGTAAGGATCGTGGCAAAGGTCAAACCTCCGATGACGGCAGCACCCATGGGCACTCTGCTCTCCGCTCCAGCACCCAGTGCCAAAGCAATCGGCAAAATCCCCAAAATGGTAGACATACTAGTCATCAAAATTGGCCTGAATCGCGCAACGGCAGCTCCAAATATAGCCTCTTCCACATCCATCCCTTGCGCTTTGCGCTGATTGGCAAATTCCACGATCAGGATACCGTTTTTGGTTACCAGACCTATCAGCATGATGATGCCGATCTGGCTAAAGATGTTCAGGGTAAAATCAAAGAGCCAAAGCGTAGCCAGCGCCCCAAATATGGCCAAAGGAACAGTGAACATGATGGTAAGCGGATCCAAGAAACTTTCAAACTGAGCCGCAAGCACCAGATAGATCAAGATGAGTGCAAAGACAAAGGCAAACAACAAACTGTTGGAGCTTTCGCGGAATTCTTTGGATGGGCCCGAAACATCCGTGGAGAAGGATTCGTCCAGCACTTCCGCGGCGATCTTATCCATCTCGTCCAATCCAGCACCGATGGTGTAGCCCTCGGCAAGGTTGGCTGTCACTGTCGCGCTCACAAATCGGTTGAAGCGATACAGTTGGGGTGGCGTGCTCTTTTCCACCACACGGACTAGGTTATCCAGCTGAACCAGCTGACCATCTCCGCCTCTCACGTATAGCATTCGGAGGTTTATCGGCTCGTTTCTATCCTGAAGGCGCATTTCGCCCAGTACTTGGTACTGCTTGCCGTTCATGATGAAATAAGCGAATCGCTGTCCTGAATAGGAAAGTTGGAGGGTTCTGGCAATCTCCTGCACCGAAACGCCGATGTTTCTTGCCCTTTCTCTGTCAATCTCGATCTCCAGTTCAGGCTTGGTAAACTTCAGGTTGATGTCGGTAAAGATAAAGGCCGGATTTTGGGAGGCTTTTTCCAAAAACGGAGGGATGACTTCTTTTAGCTTTTCCAAAGTAGGCGCTTGGATCACGTATTGAACCGGCAATCCCCCACGTCTATCACCGATGGAAACAGGTTGCTGGGCAAAGGCCCGAACGGCAGTTTGCTGCTTGAGGATATTGTTTACCGAATTGAAGATCTCCTGCTGTGAGCGGTTACGCTTGTCCGCGTCCGTGAGGTACAGGCGAATAAATGCCGAATTGGTGTTGGCCGTCCCAAAACCCGGGGAGGTCACACTGGTCAAACCGACGAGTTCTTCCGAAGGAATTTCTTCTTGAAGTATGCTCGTGATACGGTCCACTTCAGTGCCCATGAAGCCGAACGTTGCCCCTTCGGGTCCTGACATGTTGATCCTCAGTTCGGATCTGTCCTCTATAGGAACGAGCTCAGAGGGGATCTGGGAAAACAGCCAATAAATACCCAAAGCCATAGACAAAATCAATGGAAATGAAATCCACTTGACCTTCATAAAGCCGGAAAGCATGCGATCGTATCCGTCATTGAGCCAGACGAAAAATGGCTCAGTGAAATTGTAGAAGGCATTTTGTTTTTTTCTCAACTTCAGCATCTTGCCGCTGAGCATGGGAGTCATGGTCAAGGCTACAAAAGAGGAAATAATTACAGACCCTGCCACTACAATACCAAATTCCCTGAAAAGACGTCCCGTCGTACCCGTGAGGAAAATCACCGGCAGGAACACTGCCGCCAAGGCCACAGTGGTCGCGATTACTGCAAAAAAGATCTCTTCGGCACCAGCTTCCGCGGCTTTTTTGGGGCTCTCTCCTTTTTCTATTCGGGTGTAGATGTTCTCCAAAACGACAATCGCATCATCGACCACCAGTCCAATGGACAGTACAATACCCAACAGAGTCAGGACATTGATGGAGAAATCCATCAGGTACATGATGAAGAAAACCCCTACCAGAGAGATCGGGATGGTCAATACCGGAATAAAAGTCGTACGCCAATCCCTCAAGAAAAGGAAGATAATCGCCACCACGAGCACAAAGGCGGTGATGATTGTTTCCTGCACCTCCGCGATTGAGCTGCGGATATAAGAGGTGGAGTCAAAGGCAATCTCTATCCCCACATCCTCTGGAAGATCCTTTTCTATAAACTTCAGCCTGCGGTGAAATTCATCTGCGATTTCGATATTGTTGGAGCCGGGAAGCGGCACCAATACTACTGCAACCATTGGCACTCCGCCACGCTTCAACACGGTCTTTTCGTTAAGCGCGGACAGCTCGGCGTTGCCGATGTCCTGAAACTTGACGATGTTGTTTTGGTCTTCCTTGATGATGAGATTGTTGAATTCCTGAGGAGAGCTCAGGCGGCTTTTTGTCCTGACGGAAAGTTCGATGCTTTCGCCCTCGATTCTCCCCGAGGGAAGCTCCACGTTTTCACTCTGCACCTTACTCAAGACATCCAAAGGAGTGATGCCGTAGGAAGCCATTTTGAGCGGATCCATACGCAGTCGGATCGCATATTCCTTGTCCCCCCAGATCTGTACCCGGCTAACGCCTGGAATAGTCTGAAGCCTTTCTTTGAAGACATTGTCTGCCAAGTCCGAAAGCTCCAAAAGACTTCTGGAGTCGCTTTTCACATTGACGCCGACAATGGGCTGGGAGTCGGCATCTGCCTTGGACACCACTGGAGGATCAGCATCTGGAGGGAGGTTTCGCTGAGCGCCGGATACCTTGTCCCGGACGTCATTGGCAGCGGCTTCTAGATCCGCTCCGACCTCAAACTCAACGGTGATATTGCTACGTCCATCCGCACTGGTTGACGTCAGCGATTTGATCCCCTGAATCCCGTTGATCTGCTCCTCTAGCGGCTCAGTAATCTGTGCTTCGATCACGTCTGCATTGGCCCCGACGTAGGACGTACTGACGTTGATCACGGGAGGATCCACACTCGGATACTCACGAATACCTAAAAGAGAAATCCCTATCCCGCCAAACAGCAGGATCACGAGGGACATGACAATGGCCAATACAGGCCGGTTGATACTGATGTGGGATAAGCTAGCCATAACTTATTGTGGTAAATTGGGTTGGATCGGCATACCTTGCCTTACTTGCATCACACCTGTGGTGAGTACCAGCTCGCCTTCGTCAAGTCCCGAGAGGACTTGCACGTGGGATTCTGTCCGAGTTCCAATCTCAATCAGCCGCTGTTCAGCCTTGCCCCCTTCGCCAACTACGAAAACCTTGTAGCCTGAAAGCTCGGGGATAACCGATTCTGCCGGAACCATCAACGCATCTTCGGTCACTTCCAAAATAAAGCGGATCTTCACAAACATCCCCGGAAGGAATCTGCCGCCTTTGTTGGCACTTTGTGCTCTGAGTTTCAGAGTCCTTGTCGCCAAGTCAATCTGCGGCTCAAAAGCGTAGACTTGGCCTTGTACTTCTTCCCCCGAAGATTCGTTGGAGAAGTATACCGGAGAGCCCACCGTCACTTGGTTGGCATATCGCTCAGGTATCGAAAACTCGATCTTGATCGGATCAATGTTCACCACCGAAGTGATCACGTCATTTGGGCCGATTACGCTTCCCTCACTGACCAACCTCAAACCGAGGATTCCATTGAAGGGAGCCCGGATTACAGTTTTGGCAAGTTGGGCTTCCACCAGCTTGATGTCAGACAGCGCCGTGTTGAATTGATTCAATGCAATGTCGTATTCTTCCTGCGAAATCGCCTCTCTGGCAAGCAATTGTTTTTGTCTATTTTCCTGAGTTTCAAACAACTTCTGCGTGTACTGCAAGCGTTGAAACTGGGCCTGAAGTTCGTCGTCATTGAGGTAAACCAGCGGTGTACCCTTGGTGACATATTGGCCTTCCTTGAAGGCTATTTGGGTGACCAATCCCGAAATCTCCGGCCGGAGCGACACAGATTCATTTGGCAGAATCGTACCGGTCACCTGAAGTTGGTTTCGAAGAGTCTCTCTTTGCAACTTCACCACATTGACTGGCAAGGGCTGCTCGGATCCCCCTCCCCCATTGGACACAGGGGCGGAACCGCCCTCGCTTTTCAGGTTGAGTCTTGGATAGAAAAATGCAATCGCGATAATCAGTACAATTCCTACAATAAGGGCAATTTTGGTTTGTTTTTTCATTTAAGGGTACAAGTCAAGTTGCTTTTGGTTTTTGATAAAAGCCAGAGATAGATGGTTGAATTGCTCAGGTTGCTCCACGTTCACTACGTGGCCGCATTTTTCGAGTATTTTTAGGATAGAGTTCTTATGGGTTATCACCAAGTTTTTAACGGGTTCCAAAAACATCACATCTTGGTCTCCCATGATATAGAGGGTAGGAATCCTGAGGTCTTTTTCCTTGAAATATCTGAGGAGGGGATTGATGTCCCGGGTGAGCTTGAACCAGCGGATAAACTCCCTTTGGCAAAGCTTCTGCGCCTCCCGGATAAAGAGATTTCGGGATTCCGCATGCTGTTTTCGCGGCATGATCACAAATGCAAACAGCCTATATAGCCACATATAGGGGATTATGTGTTTGAAGGTATTTCCCAAAAACACCAGAATCCGACTCTGCGTGTTGAGTCTGGTCACAGCACCGGCCATAGTAAGCGACTTGACGCGCTGGGGCTGGATCTCTGCCAGCTGTCGGGCGATGATAGTCCCCAAAGAAACTCCCATAAAGTGCGCTGGTGGTGTCCCCAGATGATCCAAAACCTCTATTATATCCCGAGTGACCGATTCAAAGGTGTATTTGTCAGTCCAGATAGCCTGGGGCAGATCCATGGACTTGCCATGTCCCCTAAGATCAATGAGCAAAAGATTGAATTCCTTCTTGAAATCTTTCAACTGCTTGTGCCACACCGCAGACGACCCTCCCGCACCATGGATGAAAACCACCCATTCCTGGCTTTGAGGATGTATGTATTCCCGATGATACAACATAATTGTTTAGACTATCAGAACTGGACAAAAGTTTACTGGATAGCTAAAATACAGCATATTATGGGGACAAGGGAATAAAAGATACTGATGGCAAATCTCCGCTATCAAAGGGAAAAAAAGAGGATGTCGATTTGGCAAAATGATTTATGACTTTCCTATTGTCTCAATTAGAGGCTATAAACTCCAGCCGACAGTAGTCTGGAAAATATAATCCAAATCCGAGGCACCCTCGGTGGGCTGGTTGTCATAGTTCATCGTGGTCCCGATTTTGAAATAGAGGTCAAACTTAAATTCGTAGCGAATGTCGAATTTGAAATCAGTTCTGATCCTTCCCTTTTCAGTCAAGCTGGGATAGGCTACTATCGTACTCAATAGATCAAGGTCACCAATGTCAAAAATATTGTACTGTGCTCCGAGAAAAGCCTCTCCCGATTGTGTAGCAGAGGTTTCACCTTGGAATTTTTCATTGTTGAAGTTGACTCCGGCAGAAAAACCCAAATAGGTCTTATTGGTGTGCAGGACGTAGTTACCCACACCGATCATATTGGAAGCTCTAAGATCGAGCAGCTGTTCGGTGTTTGACAGCATGTTCAAGGAGTACATCAAGTACCAGTCTTTGGGGAGAAAATAATTGTATGAAATCCCAAGTTCTGTCCGTTTGATTGGCTCAACCTCTGCTTGGGTAGAGCGGAGGTTGTTGAAGGTCAGGGTGGCCTTCCACCGGTCTGCTAGATATCCCGCTGCGGTGTTGAAGGTAAACTGCCTTAAATCATTGGCCTTTGTCAAGTTGGTGCCCACGTCAAAATTGAAGGAAAGCCTACTCCAAAAAGTGTCGTCAAGGGCGTTGAGATACACGATTTGGTTTCTCGGAACGTCCACTTTTTGTCCAAATGTCTCTTCGACCTTGTTGCTCTTTTTTGAAAAACTCAGGATAGTTTCCGGCATTTGGGTGTCGATTTCCACGATACTGTCATTGAGGCTGCGAATTCTCCCATTATAGCGCCTGCCGTCTGAAAGAGTGATCAGGTAGTTGGTTTTGGAATAGACCCGCTTGACATTGTCCCATTTGATCTTGAAATCCACGTCGGAATAGTCTGTTTCTATCCCGATAATATTCTTGTCCATGTTTTTGATTTCCCCTACGATGAGGTCGTTGTTGCTCAATACAAGGGAGTCAGTCTGCGCCTGGACGGCAAAACCGATAAATAGAAGGACCAAAAAAAACTGTAGCTTCTTCATATAAAATAGAGGATTGATTAGACACCATGGAAGCGCTTGACTTATTCCGTATGCTTAAAAACAAAACTGCTGGCGATCAAAAATTCATAGTTTGTTTTATCACCTGTTGAAAAATACAAAAAAAAAAGAGCGCTCCATGAGTTGGAGCGCTCTTTTGTCAACTCAAATTCTAGATCAATTGAAGATATATCTTAGGCCAAACTGCATCCTCCAAACGTCGGAGACCCCCGCTGTGGCTCTGTAGCTTTCGGAAACCAAATTCCCCCCCACTTGAGCCATTCTGTAAGTCAAGGCTCCGTTGGCGTCTGCACTTGGATTGGTCAAAGGCTGGATAGCGTTGAAGGTATCACCCACTCCCCAATCTTTGTTCAACAAATTTCCCACATTCAAGATGTCGATTCTAAATTCAAGCGTATTCTTTTTCCCATTGATGTCGGTAAACAGTTGTTGGGCAAAAGAAAAGTCCGCCCGATAGACCATTGGAAGCATAGCTCCGCCTCTTTCTGCATACTTGCCACGGTTTGCGCTCAGGTATTTGTCCTGCTGGATGTAAGCTTCCCAAGCTGCAGCTTGTTCAGCAGCCGTAAACGTAGGCCCACCATTGGACACGGTGTAAGTCTGAAAATTCATCTCATCAGTATTGGCAGGAATGTAAATCAGGTCATTGCTGGCTCCACCGTCGCCGTTCGCATCGCTGGAAAACCTGTAGCTCCCTACACCTTGATTCATGCCTTCCCAGAAGAGAGATACGGAAGTGTTGCCAAACTTGAAGAGGTCATTGCTATAGGAAGCCACTGCAAACACCCGATTTCCCATGTTGTTGCTGGAGAATCCGACTACCGGATTGTTTGGATCGCCAGCAATTGGGTTGTTAAACCATGTTCCAGCTGCGATGGATCCAGGATCTACAGTGTTTTTGGACTGGCCATAGCTATAAGCAGCCTTTACATAAAGCCCGTTTGCAAAGGGCTTTTCCAAGGAAACGGATGCGACCCACGAATTGCCAACTGCCTGGTTGGATAAGGTGACCGCATTGGGGATGTTGGAGTTGATTCTGTTTCCAGTCCATCTCGGACGGTCGTCAATGCCGGAAAAGGAAGACTGGCTTGCCGGAAGGTTGGCGTTATAGTATGCGATTCCATTCACGTCGGAGCTATAGATAAATTCTCCGGTCGCAACCAATCCACCTGGGAGCTGCTGGTCAATCGCAACGTTGGATCTCCAGACTTGGGGAAACTTGAAGGTGGATTCGATCAAGGCCAATTCATAAGATGCAGCAGGATCCCCTGATACCTGACTTGGCTTGTAGGCATTTGGATCTGGGTTGAAAGGCCGCGATACTAAAGGTTGATTGGGTCTGGTATCCAATTGCTCAAAACCGGTCAAAATACCGTTGTTCCCCACTTGGTTGGAAATCCAAACGTAGGCTGGTCGGCCGGTGAAGATGCCCGTACCACCTCTCACTTGTGTTTTCAGGTCATTGAACACATCCCAGTTGAAACCTACTCTTGGAGACCAAAGGATATTGGCCTCAGGTAGTTGATCAGTTCTGAACCCGACAGTTTCCCCGGCAGGATTCCTGAAATCCATCGCTTCCACATCCTCGTTTCGCAAAGCCGTCTGTCCAAAGAACGGAACATCTACTCTCAAACCAATGGTTGCCTTGAAGTTAGGCCTTACTTGGATTTCGTCTTGACCATAGATTCCAGCATAGTTGACTTTCAACATTTGGACAGGCTTGTCTGAACCCGGGATATTATTCCATCTTACCTGGAATCTTCTCAAATCTACACTTGAAGGAACGGTGTTTCCATTTGCCAAGAAGTTATTGGCATCGGTATAAAAGTCGTCCAATGAATTGTAGACATACACAGACTGGGAGCCTGGAAAGAACACGTTCTCAGACTCATAGTATTCGTAGCTGAAACCAGCGGTAATCGTGTGGTTTCCTTTGAAGATCTGCACATTATCCTGGATCTGGAAGGTTTTGTACCTCAACTCATTGTTTGGGGTAAAGGGCTCAAAACCGAAGGAAGTGTAGGTGGCATCGTCTTCCAAGATATCCACCATTGGGAAAAACTCCCCTTTGTAGCCCCGGCTTTCATCCTGATAGGTATAGCCCACGATCAGGTTGTTGGTCATGTTGTCCTTGATTCGGGTGTTCAATTCGGCAACTACCGAACGGATGTTTTCCAAGATGCTATAATTGGAGTTCTGAAAGTTAAGCGCCTGAGGTCTCAAGTTTCGGTTTCCGAAGCCCAAGGAAGAAGAATTGGACATCAACACATCCGTAGAAGAATTCAAATGGTTGTATCTCAAGCTGAGCTTATTTTTGTCGTTGATATTGTAGTCAAGCTTCACCAAAAACTTGGTACCGAGGGTTTCGTTATCATAGCCTTGATAAGGCCCTGTTTCATAACCGAAATTGTCACGCAGGAAGCCGCTAAGTTGGTCTAGGTCTGAAGCAAGTACTCGGGTTACGTTCCCCTCTATCGGCTCATCTCCAACTCTTGCTCTCCAAGTAGTACCTGGTCTAGCCTCGGTCTCGTCCTCAAAGGAGGCAAAGAAGAACAGTTTGTCCTTGATGATAGGGCCGCCCAGTCTGAAACCGATCTGGTTGTAGGTGAAGTCGCCCGGGTTGAAAGTGTTCTCACCTGCTTTTGTACCTACGTTGTTGTTGTTTCTCCAGAAATAATAAGCAGAACCCGAAAACTCATTTGTACCGGAACGGGTAACGGTATTCACACCGGCACCAGTGAAGTTGCCTTGTCTCACGTCGTAAGGGGCCACATTGACGGATATCTGCTCGATCGCATCCAAGGAAATCGGGGATACGCCCGTTCTTCCGCCTGGATTGCTTCCGCTTCCCAATCCAAAGGAGTTGTTGAAATAGGAACCGTCAACGGTAATATTGTTCAGTCGGGAATCCTGACCGGCGAAAGATTGTCCGTTGGACTGGGGAGTCAGACGGGTGAAGTCGTTGATGTTTCTCGAAATGGTAGGCAGCTTGGTCAGCGCGCGGTTGTCAATAGACGTGCTCGCGCCGGTTCTCTCATTGGAGAAAATGTTATTGGCACTGGCGGTCACCAGCACTTCATTCAGTTCCTGCCCATCTTCAAGCAAGATCACATTCACATTGGAAAATACCCCGAGCGAGAGAACAATCCCCTCTACATCCTGAGTCGCAAATCCAATAAATGAAACCGAAAGCCTGTAAGGCCCCCCTACTCGCATTCCTGGAATCGAATACTTACCATCCAGGTTGGAAACAGCCCCATACCGTGTACCGGACGGCAAGTGGGTAGCGACGACATTCGCTCCGGGAAGCGGCTCTCCGTTTGACTCGGTCACTACCCCAGAAATACCCGACGTAGTCACACCCTGTGACAAGGCAATTCCGGTGCTGAGCACCAAAATCACCACTGCCAACAAGTTTTTCAGTAAATTTTGCCTCATAAGATTTTGATTGTTGAAAGTTGGTTTTGATAGAAAATCCCTGTAAAGGTAAGTTTGCCCCCCAGCAAAGTTGGGTAGTTAACATTAAGTTTTACTATCCAAATTTCACATTTTTTAACGAAAGCTTAACACCCCCTACCCAACATTTTTTGTGTTGTTTTGATCAAAAACTTGAGATTATTGAAGGCGTTTTAAAAAAATCCGTCAAAAAATCCCAAAAATGTAAATCTTCTTAGACCAAGATTTGGAAAAATACCCGTTTTTCAAATTCCAAACACAGAGATGTCCTCCGCAATTACTAGCAGTAATTTCCTCTATATTTAGCCTCAAAAACAGAATATTATTCAATTGAAAGATAAAAACATTGTTTGGCTCTATTTGTTTTTAGCAGCTACCTTGGCTGACTTGGCTTTCTTGGTCGAGGGCAATTCCTCGATGAGGTTTTACTCGAAACCTCTGATTCTTCTGGGCTTGATTGCCTATTTCTACCAAATCACCCGGCCGATAGCTTCGACCCTCCTCACCAAATCGATCCTTGGAGCACTGGTCTTTTCTTGGATCGGAGATATCCTATTGTTGTGGCCCCAACTTTTTGTCTATGGACTTGGGGCATTTTTGATGGCTCACGTCTGCTATATCATCGGATTCAGGATCGCGCAGCAAAGCCCCAGCAGATTGGAGCACGTAAATTTCGTGAAGTCCTTTCTTCTCAATCTACCCATTTATCTTTCAGCGGCATTCGTTTATTACTTGATCCATGCTAACCTTGGCGCTCTAAAAGTCCCCGTGATTGCCTACATCATCGTAATCGTAGCAATGGTGGCAACGGCTCGGGAGCGATACAAAAAATGCAATGGCACCTCGTTTTGGCAGGTCTTTGTCGGTGCGGTGCTTTTTTTCATCTCAGACGGCGCGATTGCAATCAGCAGGTTTTTTCAGGATTTCGCAGAATCGGGCATCGTTATCATGGGAACCTACGCCATCGCCCAGCTGCTGATCGTGATGGGAATCCGCTCCTATCTGATCAATCCCCGTTGAGAAAAACCACACCGGCAAAGGAAAGTAGAGATTTGGCGACTGGACAGATCGCTTGAAAAACTCCGAATAAGCGCAAAATCCCAAAGGGTTTTCAAGAGCACAAAGGCAGCAGCCGACGTTTCAAAAAAAAGGTTAGCATAATTCCTTGGCCTTCTTGGTGACTAAAAATCAATTCAAAAAAAAGGGGCCGAAGCCCCTTTCCCTATTTTTGCTCCAGGCTCACCCGGATCGAAAGTTCCTTTAATTGTTCGTCTGCTATAGTACTTGGCGAGTCGATCATCACGTCTCTTCCTGAATTGTTTTTCGGGAAAGCAATGTAATCTCGGATCGAGTCAGATCCGCCAAAAATCGCACAAAGCCGGTCAAATCCGAATGCTATCCCACCATGTGGCGGCGCACCGTACTCGAAGGCTTCCATAAGAAAACCAAATTGCTTTTGCGCTTCCTCATCACTAAAGCCCAAATGCGTGAACATCAATTGCTGGGTACTGCGGTCATGGATTCGAATCGAGCCGCCACCTATTTCCACGCCGTTGATGACCAGATCGTATGCGTTGGCGCGAACAGCTCCAGGATCGGTCTCCAGCAAAGGAATGTCCTCACGCTTAGGAGAGGTAAACGGATGGTGCATTGCATGGTAGCGCTTGGTTTCCTCGTCCCATTCCAAAAGCGGGAAATCGACGACCCAAAGCGGCTTAAACTTGCTGCGGTCACGCAGGCCAAGATCCTCGCCCATCTTCAGCCTCAGCTCCGAAAGTTGCTTTCTGACGGACTTGGCATCACCACTGAGCACCAGCATCAGATCACCGGGCTGCGCACCGAAAGCATCGGCCCAAGTCTTGAGATCCTCAGCTGTATAAAATTTGTCCACACTGGATTTCAGCGTTCCATCGGCGTTATATCGGGCATATACCAGCCCCTTTGCGCCGATCTGAGGACGCTTCACCCATTCGGTCAGTTCGTCGATTTGTTTTCTGGTATATTCGGCGGCGCCTTTGGCACAGATGCCGACGACCAGTTCCGCATTGTCAAAAATACCAAAGCCTTTGCCTTTTGCCACCTCATTCAGCTCGACGAATTTCATGTCGAAGCGCAGGTCCGGCTTGTCGTTGCCATAGTATTTCATCGCATCCGCAAAAGTCATATGCTCAACGTAGCCGAGATCGACTCCTTTCACCGATGAAAACAGATGCTTCACCAAGCCTTCGAAAGTATTCAGGATATCTTCCTGCGTGACGAAGGCCATTTCACAGTCAATCTGTGTAAACTCCGGCTGACGATCTGCGCGCAGGTCTTCGTCACGGAAACATTTGACAATCTGAAAATATCTATCAAAACCACTCACCATCAACAGCTGTTTAAAAGTCTGGGGAGATTGGGGCAAGGCATAAAACTCTCCAGGATTCGTCCTGCTCGGCACCACAAAGTCCCTTGCTCCTTCCGGTGTCGACTTGATCAGCACAGGCGTCTCCACCTCTATGAAGTCTTGACCATCCATGTACTTGCGTGTTTCCTGCATCATGCGGTGTCGCAGTTGGAGCTTCTCCCTCACCACATTCCTCCTCAGGTCGAGGTAGCGATATTTCATACGAAGCTCGTCACCACCATCCGTCTCATCCTCAATGATGAATGGGGGAATCTTGGCCGCATTGAGTACTTCCAGCCGGGAGACTTTGATTTCGATGGATCCTGTTGGCATCTTGTCGTTCTTGGCAGTTCGCTCGATGACTGTTCCACTAGCGGATACGACAAACTCCCGACCGAGATCGGCCGCTTTTTGCAGCAAGGCTTTGTCCGTGGATCCTTCTTCAAAGATCAGCTGAGTCACGCCATATCTGTCGCGAAGATCCACCCAGATCAATCCGCCTTTGTTACGGACTCGCTGAACCCAGCCCGCAAGAGTCACTTCCAGATTTACATGGTCGAGGCGCAGTTCGCCACAAGTATGAGTTCTCAACATTTTGAATCCTTGATTTTTTTGGGAGGTCAAAGATAAATAATTGATCCAGAGATCAGCGTTTCAACTTGTAAGATTCGCAACAAAAGCAAGATTCTACTTCCGGATCACCCAATTTCTTTAACAAATTTTAAAAAGTTAAAAATCAATAGATTTGGAATCACAGCCGGTTTCTGCAACATTGCGGCACGAAAATTGGCGCTGCTAACGTATTCTGGAGCGATTCGTTTGGAATTGCCCTGCAATTTCTCTTGATTAGAAAGCAAATTCTTCCTTATTCTCTAAAAATCAGCGATTAATGAACAATAAATGGATAGGCATCGCAGCTCTTGCCCTCACCCTAGGAGCCGGTGTCATTTTCCAACTCACTACCAAAAATGCAACCTCCTCTGAGGATCAAATGGTAGCCTCTATCGACAGTACAGCTGTCAAAAAGGAAAAAGAAGTCTTCCTCTACGGCATCAACGTCACCGGCCTCAATATCGTAGAAGGTACGGTCAGCAAAAACCAAACCCTGGCCTCCATACTTTCTCCCTTCAATGTTCCCTACCAGATCATCGACGAAATTGCCAAAAAGTCCAAGAGCGTCTTTGACGTAAGGGGTATCGCCGCCAACAAAAAGTTTACAGTCATTTCCCAATCCGCTTCGGAAATGGCCCAGTTTTTCATCTACGAACCCAATCCTGCCGAGTATGTGGTGTTTAACCTGGACTCCATGGATATCTACAAGGCCGAAAAGCCAGCGGAGTATCGCACCAGGGAAATAGGAGGCACTATACAAAGCTCGCTCTACGTAGATATGGACAAAAAGGACGTGTCGGTAGCTGTGATCAACAAATTCGCCGACCTCTTCGGTTGGTCTGTGGATTTTCAAGCTTTGCAAAAAGGCGATGAATTCAAGGTAGTATATGAGGAGAAGATCGTGGACGGAAAAGTGGTAGATGTCTCCGGCATTCAGCTCGCGTACTTCCTCCACAACGGCAAGCCCTTCCACGCCATTCCCTTTGAGCAAAATGGGGAGTTGAATTTCTTCGACCAAGACGGGAATTCATTAAAAAAAGCCTTTCTGAGAGATCCACTGGAATACACCCGGATCAGTTCAAGATATAATCTGAAGAGATTTCATCCAGTCCAAAAACGATACAAACCACATTTGGGAACTGACTATGCCGCAAGGACGGGTACAGAAATCCGAAGCGTAGGAGAGGGAACCGTAGTGGAAGCCAGATACACCTCTGCCAATGGCAACTATGTGAAAATCAAACACAACGGAACCTATACGACCCAATACCTGCACATGTCCAAAATTGGTAAAGGCATCAGAAAGGGCACTCGCGTATCGCAAGGACAGGTAATCGGCTATGTCGGAAGCACTGGGCTTGCCACTGGACCGCATCTCTGCTTTAGATTCTGGAAAAACGGAAAGCAGGAAGACTGGCTGGCCGAGGAAATCCCACCTTCAGAGCCAATCTCCCAAGCAAATCTGGCTGCCTTTAATTCCAAAAAAGCCGAGTCCTTCAGTCTCTTGGCGTCCATTCCTCTCGAGGGAGAAAAGCGATTGCTGGCGGCCATGTCCGATTCGCTTGCCATCCAGGGATTTTAAGGAAACCATACTGAAATTTTAAGAATGGATTTGATCCGGTAACTTTGGGATCAAATCCATTTTCTTTTTCTATGAGCGAGGATTCTTCGATACGGATCAACAAATACCTCAGCGAGGTTGGCTTTTGCTCTAGAAGAGCAGCTGACCAGCTACTGGAGCAAAATAGGATCACCATCAACGGCAAACTTCCGGAGCTCGGCACCAAGGTTTTTCCACAGGATGAAGTGCGGGTGGACGGCAAGCTGATAGGAAAGCCAAAAAAAGTCCATACCTACATCGCCTTCAACAAGCCTATTGGTATCGTCTCTACGACTGATGTCAAGGGAGAAAAAAACAATATCATCGACTTCATCGGGCATCCGGAGCGCATATTTCCGATTGGCCGACTGGACAAGGACAGCGAGGGGCTGATCTTGTTGACCAGCGAGGGGGACATCGTCAACAAAATCCTAAGATCCAAAAACAACCACGAAAAGGAATACATCGTGACGGTGGATCGGCCCATTGATGCAAATTTTGTCCGAAAGATGTCAACTGGCATTCCTATCCTAGGCACGGTGACCGATCCCTGCAAAGTCGAACTGATCACAAAGTTTAAGTTTCGCATCATCCTCACTCAAGGGCTCAATCGCCAGATTCGGCGCATGTGCGAGTTTCTCGGCTACACCGTCAAGCAGCTGAAGCGAATCCGGATCATGAACATCCATCTTGACATCCCGGTGGGCAAGTGGAGGGATCTGACAGAAAAAGAAATGAGGGAATTGAACGAGATGATTGCCGACAGTTCCAAGACCTTTGACTGATACGCCCAGTCCTCTCACCTCTTTTGATAGACCCTAATATAGTCCACCTGATAATCCCTGGGAAAAGTACTTTCGCTCGGGTCGCCTCCGTTGCCGCCGATCGCCAGATTGAGCAAGAGATAATGGGGCTGGTGAAAGGGATTGAAGCCATCTGGGTTGAGCGTCTTCGAAAGATCGATTTCATTGAGCAATCGGCCGTCCAGAAATAGCCGGATGAAATGTTCGTCCCATTCCATTCTCCAAAGGTGGAATTTTGAAGGCCAGTCGGTATCCGATCTCAAAAACTCCCAGAAAGGGATTTTTTCCTCGTCCCATATAGCTCGATATTGCCCTCGGTCTGCCCAAGCGGCATTGGCGAGAATGGTGGGTTCATTTTTCACCCGATAAAACTCCATGATATCGATCTCTCCGTTGGCGGGCCAGGGATTTTTTACCCCCAACGTCCAGATCGCTGGCCACATTCCGGATGCCGTGTCAATTTTCGCCCTTACTTCTACTACGCCAAACTTGAACTCGAATTTCCCTCGGGTGTGGATGCTTGAGGACGTGTAGTCGGCAGCTCTGCGCGCCTTTCGCCAGTCCTGTTGACCTGCCTGATATCCCGAATTGGGAACGTTCTCTCTTCTTCCTGTGATGATCAGATGGCCACCTTCCACGCTGGCATTATCTTCCTGATACCACTGCAGTTCCTGATTTCGGACAAAGCCCTTTTCAAAGCTCCACTTGGCGGGATCGACTTTCCCATTTTGGTCGAATTCATCCTGCCAGATTAAAACATATCCGGACCCCTTGGGATCAAACTGCTCTTGGGCGAACGCAGCTGCTCCAAAAAAAGTCAAATAGAGTAAAAAGAGGTATTTCATAGGCCAAAACATACGAAAAAGCAGCGGTAAAACAGCTGCAGATCGGCATTCCTTCTTCAGAGGTTTTGTTGGGGTCGGTCGGTCAATATCTCTTTCTTCGCCCATCTTCCACCAACGATTGTTCAGATTCGGTATTATCCAACGGATTCGTGTACAGTCCCATGGTTATCATCGGCCACTTCTTCCAAACACCTCCAAGCCTTTGATTTGAGTCAAAAAATGCATTAGCCTATTGTGCTTTGTTATATTGAAGTGATATTCAGCTTTGAAACCCACCCAAATGGACACCCAAGCTTTGCCATCGATTGACACTACAGACATTATTCAGCTTCAAAAAAAGACAGCCCTCGCATGGAGATCCTCCACAGCCGCCGAGCGAGTGGAGCGTTTGAAAAAACTGAGCGACTGGATATCAAGAAATCAGTCAGCTATCCGCCAAGCTCTTTGGGATGACTTTAAAAAACCCATAGCAGAGACGGACTTATCGGAGATTTTCCCGGTCACCTCTGAGATAAACCACGCAAAGAAGAATCTAAAGTCCTGGATGAAGCCAAGCAAAGCGTCGATGCCGATGCCCATGTTTGGGACTAGCAGCTATGTTCAATATGAGCCAAAGGGATGCGCGTTGATTATTTCACCCTGGAACTATCCATTCAATCTTGCAGTGGGGCCATTGGTTTCGGCAATTTCAGCCGGCTGCCCTGCAGTATTGAAGCCCTCAGAATTGACTCCAAAAACGTCCGCTTTGGTTGCCCAAATGGTAAAAGAACTCTTCAAGCCGGAGGAGGTCACTGTCTGCCTTGGCGGAGCGGAAGTCTCCCAAGAGCTGCTTTCACTTCCTTTTGACCATATTTTCTTCACTGGCAGCACCAAAATAGGAAAGATTGTGATGGAGAAAGCTGCCAAAAACCTCACACCGGTCACGCTGGAACTGGGGGGAAAGTCACCCACCATCGTGACCAAGTCCGCGGACATAGCAGATGCAGCAAAAAAAATAGCTTTCGGGAAATTCGTCAACCTAGGCCAAACTTGCATAGCCCCGGACTACATCCTGGTGCACCAAAGCAAAAAAGACCAACTGGTGGCTGAATTGATTTTGGCAATCAAGGACATGTATGACCCTAGTTTTCTGGGGATTGCAAAATCAAAGGACTTGGCTCGAATCATTGATGTGAGGCATTTCGACAGAATCTTAAATTGCCTGCAGGACGCAACAGAAAAAGGAGCTAAGACGGATTTTGGTGGAGGAAACGATAGACGGGAATTGTTTATCGAGCCGACCATTCTGAGTGGAATCACCGAAGAAATGGACATCTCACATGAAGAGATATTCGGCCCCTTGCTGCCCATTCTGACCTATGAATCCATTCAGGAAGCAATAGACTATGTAAACCGAAAACCGAAACCCTTGGCGCTTTACGTGTTTGATTCGAGTGATGAAACAGACTTGATTCTCAAAAACACAAGTTCGGGCAACGCGGTTATCAATGACTGCGTGCTCCATTTTCTCCACAACAATCTTCCCTTTGGAGGTGTGGGAAACAGCGGAATTGGAAAATCGCACGGGTACCACGGCTTCTTGGCGTTCAGCAACGAGAAAGGTGTACTTAGACAAAGGGTTGGGTTCAACAACGTAACCCTTCTCCGCCCTCCCTATGGACTCAAGGCTAAAAAAATCATCGAATCTTTAATTAAATGGTTCTAAATTAAACAATCTGATTGTCCGCAATCTTGCCAGTGATCGAGTTTCCTTCTCTCTTCCGGCTGGAAGTCCGATGACCGAAGACCGATGTAGCGCTAAGCTTAGGGTTCAGCGATCTTTTGGATAGATAAAGTCCACTACTGGCATAAAAGCGGATATACATATAAACAATTGAAATTTTTGATCATGGCAAAAAAATTACTTCTCTTCATCCTTCTGGGATTTATTTTTTCCTGTAGTTCAGATGAGCCTCCAGTCGAAACCCCTTTACCCGAGCTCGAACTAAGCAACGTCTCTTACGGAACTGGAGACAAGCAGCAGCTGGACATCTATCTACCCGCGGGGAGGAATCTTGCCGAAACCCCACTTATCCTTTATATCCATGGAGGTGGATGGATAGAAGGCAGCAAGGACGAATTTTTGCCCTTCAAATCAAGCATGGGCATTCTGTTCCCCGGATACGCGTATGCCTCCATGAATTACAGTCTTTTTAACCTTGCCACAGGCGACAACCCTTTTCCTACTCAGGAAAACGATGTCATTTCCGCAATTGAATTTGTGGAGAGCATGCGCTCGGAATGGGATCTCGAAGGCGGACTCGTCTTGGTTGGAGCAAGTGCGGGAGGACATTTGGCTTTACTCCATGCCTACAAGCACGCGGACATTGGCAATGTCAAATCCGTCGTGGCCTTTTTCCCACCGACGGAGCTATCCGAACTTTTTACCTATAGCAATCCGACCGCCTTTTTGCTGTCTGAGTTGCTGGAAGGTACACCACAGAGCAATCCAGACCTTTACAATGAGTCCAGTCCCATAAACCATATTACGCCCAGTTCTGTCCCTACTATATTTTTTCATGGGGATCTTGACACTGTTGTACCACTCTCACAATCCAGTCTGCTGGAAAAGGCGCTACAAGACAATGGGGTTACCTATCAGTTCCAGGTAGTTCCTGGCCAAGGCCACGGATTCACGACGGACACTTATCCAGCTCTGTTGACTATGGCAGCCCAGTTCATCAAAGACAATCCATAGGAATCCGTATTAAAAATAAAAACCCCGACTTTCGTCAGGGTTACCAAAGCTTTTAGACTCTCTGTAGTCCCGTAGAATGGGCCATCTCTTTGATGGCTTTCACTACTTTGTCGGAAGGCTGCAGGCGAACCTGATCAAGTTGCTCAATCGTGCTCAGCATCTCCACATATTCTTGCATCAGCGCGTCGTTGCTCTGCAAGGCTTGCATCAAGAGTTCTTGTTCTGCTTCCGGCATTTCCCGGTAGATATATCGTACCAGGTCATTTGGGGTAAATGGTTTTGTCATAGGCAAAATTTATTTTCTTCATTTTCTTTCTTAGATGAATTAGCGCATAGCGCATTCTCCCCAAAGCGGTATTGATGCTGACGCCGGTCTGATCCGCAATTTCCTGAAAGCTCAGATCAAGGTAATGCCGCATCACCAGCACTTCCTTTTGCGCCTCAGGAAGCTCTTCTATCAGTCGCTTCACCATTTCCAAGGTCTCTTCCTTTACCCGGTTGTCCTCGACGGACGACTCGGCGAATTGCAGAGAATTGAAAAGGTTGGATCCGTCCTCCATCAAAATCGTCGGATACCGTTTTGCTTTTCGGAAATAGTCGATTGCCAGATTGTGTGCAATCCGCATCAACCAAGGTTGAAACTTCCCCTCCTCACTG
>CAZTJM010000024.1:0-6361 GCA_964613865.1 uncultured Limnohabitans sp.
TGCGGTCACTGGGTCTGTCATGATCGTCGCCGGGTTGGAGTTGATCAGGGTCACGGTGATGCCCTCCTCTCGGAGAGACCTTGCCGCCTGGGAGCCGGAATAGTCAAATTCGCAAGCTTGACCGATGACAATGGGACCTGAACCGATGATGAGAACGTGCTTAATGCTACTGTCTTTTGGCATTGTGAGGTAGGATAAGGAAAGAGATTTTACTGATGTCCAAATTGGGGCAAAATTAGATAAAATTATCCGAAGGGGGAAGGCCATGTTCGGTAAAAGTCTCCCTCTTACCGAGAAAAGTAAGATCGACTCTGCATTTCATCCCTTGCCAAATAATTCTGTTCAAATCTCTATTTTCACGGAATGAACTGGAATTCCTTTGATTTTTTCCCTGTGATGGGAGAGCCGCTCAGCGCGACAAATACCAAAAAACTCGACTTCTCAGCCAGCAATTCCGACCTGCAAACGCTGGATATTTACGATACCTCGGCATTTGAGTCCTATGTCTTCGGACAGCTGAGAGACACTGGCAAAACCTATGGCATAGGAGGTTATCTAGAAAACCGGGCGATCTATCGCAGGAGTGAGGTCTTCGGATCGACAGCAGGAGAATTTCGGACCATCCACCTGGGTGTGGACATCTGGACCCAAGCAGGAACTCCGATCTTCGCGCCCTACCCGAGCAGGGTTCACAGCCTTCAAGACAATGCTGGCTTCGGCAACTATGGCCCTACAATTATTTTGGAGCATGAGCTAGACGGAAAACGCCTGTATTCTCTTTATGGTCATCTCATGCGGATCGACTTGGAAAGTTTAAAAATTGGTAAGGAATTCCAGGCCGGGGACCTCTTTTGCCATATCGGGCCCTTTCCCGAAAACGGAGACTGGCCAGCCCACCTGCATTTCCAATTGATATGGGATCTCGGTGGAGCCTGGGGAGATTATCCCGGTGTCGCGGCAGAAAACGACTTGGAATATTATCGGAAAAATTGCCCGGATCCCAACCTGCTACTAAAATATTGACACCAAAAAAGACAGCTTCTTCCAGATTTTCAATCTCTTAGAATTTCTGAAAAAGGCTATCCTTGGTGTCATTTGGGGTTAATTGACTTTCCAGGTTATGGTCTCACCTGCCTTGACCTTAACTTTGGGCCAGTTGAGAAAGCCATTTACTCCCAGAGGTTCATTTGCCTTTTGTTCATCCTCCGCTAATACCGTCACTTCCGCATCGTAAGAAGTGGGATTGGTAATTTGAAGGGTAATTCCTGATTTATCCTTGCCTAGGATGGAAGCCTGAACATGGTCAAAAACAAAAAGGTCATTTCGGTCAGTTCTCACATAAATCCCGGGAATTTCCAAAGCCATCAGTGCGCCGTTGGTTTCATTCCACCCGGTTTTTCCCCCATCTCCCCTGGATCCCCTACTGTCCGCATCACAATAAGTAAGTCGCTCGGTAATGAAACCATTGGGCTGGATTCCCTCAGCATGAGCGTGGATGATTTCCCGCATTAAAGACGCATACCTTGCGTCTCCCAAGGCTCTATAGAGTTTAAAGAATGAATCTCCGGACATGGTACAAAAACCGGGAGCCCCGTGTTTGTTCTGAGTACTAGCCCAGACGGTCCCGGCAAATTTTGTCCCCAGCTTGGCCAAAGGAAGGTCATCAGGCAACTGATAGTCAAAGGAAACAGTCCAAGTGGCTGTAAGGTTGGCCAAATCCCGGCTTTTCTCCAGCCATTGGGTATCTCCGGTCAATTCAAACAAAGTCATGAAAGAGGTCATCAAAGCTGCTGCAGTTTCAGAGTCGGCATTTTGAAGGATATCGGCACATCCACCAGTGGTCATTCCCCACTCCAAAAAATAGGAATAGTAGTAATCCCTGCTTGCTGGGCAACAGTCAAATATTCCTCCTTGTCAAAATAACGGGATGCCAATGCCAGTCCTCCAATGGCCATGACCCCACTCGTGGTGTTAAACACTGCGATGTCACCGGTCTTATTATTGACAAAATTGCCCCATTGGCCGTTCTTTCTCCAGGTAGACACAAACGCATCAGCCAGGGATCTCAACCTCTGCTCCCATTCCCCTTTGATTTCATTCGAATGCCCCTGGTCTTGAAAAAGGAAAAATTATTTAATCATCCAGTAGAGCACATCGGCATTTTTTCGAGTTAGGACGATTTCCGGAAATTCATCATAGCCTTCTCTTCCAAAAGGCTTCCTGTCGTAATTAAGTGCCCCATAAAAATACCCCGACTCTCCCTGACCGTATTTCAATCCAAAATCAAACGTGTTTTTTACTCTGTTACGATGAAATTCATCGGCTTTGGCCAGCATGGGAAAAGTGTTCATCATCCCTCCAATCCAACCAAAGGAAATCCAATTGGCATTTTCTGGGCAATAAAATTGGCTGTTTTCTCCTTGGAAATACCGCTTGTCAATGTTTGCAGTCATCAGGGAAAACACCTCACTCATTGGAATCAGATTTCTGGGCGAGTTTTCACCTGTTATGTCCTTTCTAACGGTCATCAGCTTGTCCATAAATGCAGCCATATCCGATGCCGGGAATTTATAAATCCGAAAACGAAGGGTTCTTTCATCCCCTGCTCTCCAGGTTATCCCTCTGTCCGGACTTTCACTGAATCCGATAAATTCCGGCTTTTTCTCCCTAACTCCCGGGGCATTGACCACCAAAGAAGCCTGCTTTCTATCCAGGCTTTCTTCTACAATAAATCCATGGTCTAGAATTTCATTTCCTACTAAAATCCCTTGTTCGGCCAATAGGATAAATCCTTCCTTATTTTCCCGATCGTAAACACCAATTGCCGGGGTGGTAGTGTTGCTGGTATTGACCTCCAGTCGCGACCTTTCCAGGTCATTGGGTGACAATTGGGGAATAGAAGCGGTAGTCAGGGGAAGGTTTTTGTTATAAAGCTCGCTTCGGTCTAGCCCCGTAGCATATGACCGGTTCACCACCCGGTTTCGGTTTCCGTTGTACACCGAGCCAGGTATCAACACATAATTTTCCTTTTTCCAATCAAAAAAATCAAAGGCAATGGCAACTCCGGAGGCTATTTTTTCTCCCTTTTCCAATCCAAAAGTTAGAGTCAAATCCAGAGCATCTTTTTGTCCTTTAACCTGATTAACGGCAAGCTCAAATTCGATGTCACCTGAATTCTTCCCTTTGGGACGCATCAATTCTTTAGCAGCCAGTGCGGCTTTGTCGTACCGGCAGCTGAGAATCCGAAAACCCAACGCAGAATCTCCCAAAAATTCCTTAAGCTCCTTTTTTTCGGTCTGTTTGCCCCTAGTTTCGGGCAACCAGGATAAGGATTGGGAAAACGCCCTTTCCAAGGTCATGAAAAGTACAACTATCGCCACACAAATATTTTTCATCGTTTATTTCTCATTGATTTTTCCCCAATCCTTGAAGGGATTATTAAAAAAAGGAATGTGATTTTTCTTAAAAAAAATAGATCGTTTACCAAAAACAGAGCAAAACGGAATTAGGCAATGTTAGCATCCCTTTTGCTTGTTTTGGGGAAAATTTTTCCACAGTAAGTGTTTCATTTTTCAGGGAAGGTCCCTGAGAGACCCTTACTTTTTGACCCGACTCAGAGTTCTTTCGTTAGTCCATTTTTCACCAATTCTCTCGTACAGTTTCCAGGTGTCAGCATCCAACTCTTGAAGCCTCCAGGTCCTTTTGGGATCAACCAATTGGTTTTTTAAATCCGATGGAAAGGCATTGGCGGCACGGGCATTTTCCCATGTCCGGATCACTTCAAAAATGGCATCCTTTTGCGGACAACTTTCCACATCCTTCTGGTTCAACACCAAACTATAGGTAGAGCCTATCCCGACGGAGACCGCTTGAATGTGCTCATATTCCTCCACTTTGGAATCCGCCTGAATCCTAAAATTTGCACCCATTCCCACCGGAAAAAAGTTTGAAAAGGTCACGTCCCGAAGATCTTTGCCCTGACTGGTGCTGCTTCCCCACTCTCTGGTCCTGGCATCGTAGAGATTTGTGCCTCCGCCTACGTTCCAGATACTCTGATAATGCCAGGATCCTTCAGACAAAGTTGCCCCGGTAAACCGGATGGTTTGGACTCCCAATTCCTCGGCACGCTCAAACATTTTTCTAAAAAACCTTTTGGTCGAATAATACCCGTGACCGTTGTGAAACAAAAACTCCTGGCCGTCAAAATCATAATACGCTAATCCATTGACATGACAGACCTCAGCATAATACTTCGCTATTTCATCCTGAAGCTGCAAATTCGGTATAAGGCCGGAATACGCCCCGCCAACAGAAACTTGGAGCTTATAGATCGTGTCGTTTTGGGGATGATTTGACTTTTCTGTATCCCAATACCCGCGGGTAACCTTCAGCAAGCGGTAAGGGGAAGTCTTCGATACGCCTTGGTAATGGATCAGCTCCTTGCCGATCTTCACCATGTTCAGTTCCTTACTGTGCCCTTCCCAACTGGCAATCTCATCTAAATAGGTGGGGTCGTTTACATAAATTAAGGTGTCGTTGGCATCGATCTCCTTGGTTAACAAGCGCTTCTGCTGGTACCAGATGCTGTCACTCGGGACAGGACTCACATCCCGCGTGCCCGGTGCCAGTGCTGTGGTGATAGTCGTTCTTCCAATGGTGATTCCCTGCTGAGCAGCCAACTCTGAGTATTCCTTATGCGACAAATTACCCGATTTCAGTTTGATGGGCTTTCTACCAAAATCACTGCCGTCCAGATACCCCATATTTCCCCGATCCGGATTCAAAAAGCCCTGATCATAGAGGCTGATGGTTTTGAATCCCAATCTTTTGGTATAGGAAAGAAGACTGTCATAAACACCCCCATTGGCCCAGGCATCAGGTACAAATGCTGAAGGATCTTTGACCCACTTGCCGCCGATAGTCGGATAGGGCAAATTTTCCTTCAAAACGATGGTTTGGATCACGTCCATCAGCGCTTTATCATCCGGACTTCCCCAAAAGGCCACAGAAGAGCCTATAAAATCTACTCCGGGAACCCGCTGTACCTGTAGATGATTTGGGGTATTGGCTTTCATATTGGGAATCAGAGAAAACAACACCTCCCTTTGCCTATCCCGATCGCGGGAGTGGTAGGCAATCGAAATTCTCCCTTTCTGGTCCACTATTGCAGCATTACCATACATTATCCGGTAGTAGGGTTCTTTGTGCGCGTAAAATGCCACATCATTGATTCCGTCTCCCCCAAGTGTGAAAATCTGCCCTTCGTGCAAATGATCAGGTAAGGGAAACTGGACCGAATCCGGGGAATGAATGATGTATTGAAATGGAGCAGCATCACCTATGGTAGAAGAAAGCCCCCCCAGGGTATTATCGTCCAAAGCCAGCAATCCAATGGCGTAGTTAACAGCCGCACTGGTATCCCTGGCCACTCCAATGATCTCTCCCAGCAAATTGGTGATATTGGTATGGTAAGTACCCCACTCCACATCATCTATTCCGTTTTTTGGATTTAAGGACTTCAGAGTAAGCTTCAGGTATTTCTGTTTTTCTTCGATGGCAATGGTGGCCACCGAACCATTTTTGTAGCTCAACTCCACTAGGTTTCCTCCCTGTGTGAAACTTGCCTTGATGGGCTCGTAGTACAGTCCGGACTCTTCGTCGTACAGCCTTAGCAAAGGGGATGGCTTGTCCGAAGGACTGAATTCCCGAAAAGGCTTTACAGTGAGGTTCTGCATGCTGTATATGAAGCCTTTTTCATCAATTTGGATTTTAAAATAGTCTGTTTGGTAGCCTGCTTTTTTATTGACTAATCCGGCAATGGTAATCGAAAGGAAAATCAGCAATGCAAAATGAACTGACCCTTGTTTTGAAAATCTATTATTCATCAGTTTGAAATTCAACTATAATCTTATTTTTACTTAATGCGGTTTACAGGTTGCCTATGTAAAATTAATGACATTTCCCTCTATAAAGGGGCTTTTGACAAAAGCATAAAGAAGCAGAGCTCATCTCAAAGCCCTGCTTCTTGCAATTATTACTGACTACTTCGAGGGGTCGAATGTCCCTCCTTCCCAACCTTGGGTCTGTTCCAAATTGGGGTTCTGACTCAAATGCACCTGAGGAATAGCATAGAAATAATACTCATTTTTGAGGTTAAACTTCTCCCCGGGGATATTCTCGACATCAAAAACGGAATACCTAAACTTATCCGCAAATTCGTCAATATTATCCTTCCCTTTGGGAGACTGGCTTAAATCATCAATCGCCATCATCAAGCCGTGATGGACCTTTAGACCGTTTAGATAATCAAATTTTCTCCAGCGTCTTAAGTCCTCCCAGCGCTTTCCTTCAAAGGCCAACT
>CAZTJM010000024.1:6371-41150 GCA_964613865.1 uncultured Limnohabitans sp.
ATCTTTCCTTCCTGATCCGGTTTCTCAGTCCACCTTTATCTGACTCAGTGATCCCGAAGTTTCCATTTCCTTTTTCGATTCCGGCTCTTTCTCTGATTTGGTAAAGCATATCCAGAGCCTCAGTTGGGTAGCCTGCTTCATTGGCTGCTTCTGCATAATTGAGCATCACTTCGGCCAGTCTGATTTCGATCCAATCCACCTCACATAGGTCAACTACTGATCCATGAAGGGATTTATCCAAGGCTTTTTTTCTATAAAATCCGGTGTAATTATTTCCCCTTCTTCCAAACTGAATTTCTTCATAGGGTTTTGCAGTTCCATTGTCATCATAGTAATGAGACCACAGGTAATCCCCATTCAATTCTGGCAGTCCATAATCACTTCCAGGATAAGCAACAGTGGCATAAAATCGCTTGTCTCTATTCATCCAGAATCCTTCGTAGCCTTCAGCCGAATTGAATTCCGAGCCATCTTTCATAGGAAAGGCATTGACCAGCTCCAATGAAGGCCGGTCACCACCGACCGCATCCTTGGTCGCATAGAGTGGCCTCATGATGTTTTGGTTATTGGTATGGCCTGGATTGAAATAACGGTGAACCATGACGGTTTCCTTGTTCAATTCCGAAAACCAAATGCTGGCATAATCCGAATGCAAGGCTTTTCCCTGAGCGATCAGAAATTCGTATGCGGCTTTGTTTGCCTGATAGGCGTTTGTCCATCGGACCAAATCATTAGCGGGATTAAATTGAGGACTCGCGTAATGCAGAAGAACCCTTCCTTTTACAGCCAAAACTGCTCCTTTGTCAATCCTTCCATAGTCAGGACCAGTCCAGGTGTTAGGCAACATACTTGCCGCATCATCCAGGTCTTTTAATATCTGGGCAATACATTCGGAAGTCGTGTTTCTCTTTACTTTAAGCGCTTCACCGTCTTCACGGTTTTGTACTTCAAGGACAAGAGGCACACCCCCATAGTTTTTGACCATTCCGAAATAGGCCCAAGCCCTCCAGAACAATGCCTGTCCTTTAAGTACTTTGACCTGGTCTGGGGTCAGTGTGCCCGTTTCCACATTTTCGAGGAGGAAGTTGATATTCCGGATACTTGCATAAGGCCAATAATTGACGGAGTTGACATTCAACTGGCCTTTCAGGGTCCCGGTCATGGTCTGACCATCTGAGTTTGGTGCCTCATCAGAGTTCCTTCCTGAATTGTAATCCCATCCGGTCATAAATGTGGCGTACATATTATCCACGTAGGCTTGGGCAAGCCCGAAATCATTCCAGACATCACCGGGATTGATGGCTGTCAGGTTTTCTTTGTCGAAAACTTCATTACAGCTCCACAATAGGGAGCAAAGCATCAGGAAGCTTACTATTTTCAATTTCATTATTCAGTTCATTTAGCGGTTAAAAGGTGACACTCATCCCAGCCGTGAAGCTTTTGTTGATCGGGAAAGTACCCGCAGACCCCAGTTCAGGATCATAAACTTGAAACTTGGAGAAAGTCAGCAAATTGGTTCCTGAAAGGAAAAACTTGGCATTGGAAAGCCCTATGGATTCCACCAGTTGTTTAGGCAGATTGTATCCGACATTCACAAATTTCAAGCGAGTAAAATCTCCTTTTTGATAGTAAAAATCAGAACCGGCTCTGTTTTGCCAGATGTCATGATTTGGGATGGGTTTAGTCGCAGTTTGGGCAGTCTCAGGAGTCCAGGAATCTGCCCAGAATGCATATACCCGGGTCCAAGGATACGGAGGCTGCACATCTGGATACTTGTAAAATCCTGACAAGCCTTGGAACAGGGCCTCAATCTCAATTCCCTTCCAACTCATACCCAGGTTGACCCCGTAGGAAATCGGTGCGGAGCTGTGATCATAAAGCATGACCTTATCCCAATCATCGATCTTGTTGTCCGGCTCTCCCGTAGGACCTGACAAGTCTTTGTAGTTGATCCATCCCAAACGTGGTACAGCTCCATAAATGGTGTATCCTTCAGGCAAGGCGTCCAAATCAGCCTGAGTTCGCAGCAACCCATCGCTTTTCAGCCCGGAAATATAATCTATTGGCTTGCCAATTCTGTCTTCGAAAGGTCTTACGCTTTGGGGCTGATCCCACTTGACCACTTCATTGGTAGCATAAGTGAAGTTGCCATTGACATAATATTTAAACTCTTTGCCAGCTCTTCCATTGTAACCCAGCTCAAACTCCAATCCGCTGGAATGAACCTCCCCATAATTCTCCGGAGGCATGACCGCTCCAAACGTGGTAGGGATGGATTGAATCCTGGATCCGAGAATATCAGAGGTGTTTTTAAACCAGTACTCTCCGGTCAAATTGATGTTTTTGAAGAAAACTGCATCAAAACCCAAGTTATAAGTTCTGGACTTTTCCCAGGTAACAAAAGGATTGATCAGGCCTCCATAAGAGATCCCCTTGGTGGATCTTGGCGTTTCTCCAAAATAGAATCCAGAAGCAGGATTATACCTTTCCACCCATCTCCATGGTGTCAGGTTATCATTTCCAAGAGTACCCAGAGAAGCACGGACTTTGAGGTAATTGATTGTTTTGGGGTTGAAAAAGGACTCTTCGGATACTACCCAGGCAGCAGATACTGCCGGAAACATCCCCCATCTGTATTTGGGAGCGAAATTCAGTGAACCATCATATCGGAAGGAAGCACTAAAGATGTATTTGTAAGCATAATCGTAGGTCGCTCTACCGATATAGGAAAGTCGGCCAAACTCGGATTCGCTCCCGTTAAACCAGGAATCCTTTGCATCACTACTGGTGGCGAAATATTGATCTTTCACCAAAATCGGGAAGTCGTAGCGTCCTCCATCGATGGAAGAAATTGAGTTTTCGGCTTGTTCGTAGGCAGCGAATGCGTCAATGTTGTGCTTTCCAAAGGACTTTTTGTAGTCCAATTGCAAGTTAAACTGGTAAGAATATTTATTTCCAGCTTGCGAACTGATGTATTCTCTGCTTGGCCCATTGCTCCAAACTGTGGATTCGGGATCGCCAAGAGTCGCATTTTCAAAATTCTCCCCTTCAACACCGACGATATTCCACAGCTTGTGTTTTTTCTGGAAATTCTTCAAGTTGCTGTTGAACCGCTCGTAGTTGTAAGTTGCCTTCACGGACATCCCCGGGATGAATGGCATATCGTATTTCAAGGAAACCAGAGAATTCTGAACATCCTCTCTGTTTCGCCAGTACCCGGAATTGTTGATCAGTTCTCCTACATTACCCAACCAGCCCTGATTCCAAGGTTTTCCTTCGATATAGTTGGGGTAAAAATACTGCCAGGTCTGAAGTTTTTTCCAAAGATCTCCCAAGGCATCAGACCCATAGTCATACGGCCACCAGAACTTCTCTCTTTCAGTGGAATACTGAGAAAGGTTGACATGAGCGGTGAGGTTTTTGTTGAGCTTCGCGGTCACACTTGCACGAAGATTAAACTTATTATACTTCAGAGGTTCTAGCCAGCCTTGCTGATCAAAATAAGTCCCACCGGCATAATATTGAATGTTCTCATTTCCTCCGGTGACATTCAGGGCATGGCGTTTACTCGTAGGATCTTGATAGACATCCCCGATGTAGTCGTAGCCATATCCACCATTGACTGTAGATATCCAATCGATAAAATCCTGGTCACGATACCAATCGCTGTTTTGGGGAACCCAGGTATTTCCCATTTTAGCGATATCCACTCCCCGCATCATTTCAGGGAGGTTGGTCTGTTTCTCCAAACTATAATTGGTAGTATAGTTGATTTTTGCTTTGGAGTTGGTACCTGTCTTGGTTGCGACCAATATCACCCCTCCGGAAGATCTGGAACCATACAAAGCTGCAGAAGCCGCGTCTTTCAAGACACTGACCTCCTGGATTTCACTGGGATCCAGCGCATCAAAGGCTCTTTTATCCCGGATCACCCCATCGATTACATAGACTGGCGGGTTGCTGTTCATACTTCCCTGCGCACGGATGCTCACATTGGAAGCTACACCTGGAGTACCGGTTGGCGCTACCACATAGACTCCTGACATTCGTCCGGCCAATAAGGAACTCAAATTTGAACTTGGTATTTCCTGGATTTTATCGGCTTTCATGTTTGCCACCGCCCCGGTTAAGCTTCTTTTGGACTGAGTACCATAACCCACGACCACCACTTCATCCAGTTCATTGCTCGAATCCAAAATCAGTTGGATTTCCAGAGTGCTTTCCGCTCCAAGGGTTACATTTTGGGTCAGATACCCGATATAGGAAAATACCAAAACGTCACCGGATTTAGCGTTTAAGCTAAAATTTCCGTCAACATCCGTGACTGTTCCGGTAGTTGTACCTTTGATCAGAATACTCACTCCGATCATGGGTTCTCCGTTTTCATCCACCACCTTTCCTCGGATTTCCTCCACTTTTTCGGCAAGCAATCCTGCGAAATCCCCCTCCTTTTTAATCCAATTGACACCTTTCGCAATACTTGGCGAAACAGGCACCCCTCCTGTTAGAAAACATAACAATACGCCTCCTAGTAAGGGTTTAATAGTGTAATTTTTTGGCTTCATGGGACATTGTTAAAATTTAATTCGGCCAAATTTAGAAGCCACATCTTTTAAATATTTTGCTTATTCAATCATACTTTTCCGATATTTTTCCATTTTTTGATACTTTTATAAAAATTTTTCTAAAACAACTATGCTCAGATTACACGAAGAGAAATTTCATCCTTCTGCAGAATTTTCTTTCGACATCACCTCCTATGATGAGCTGATAGTAAAAAAACCCATTGCGTTTCGTATTCATGAAGATTATGAGCTCACCCTCTTGTACAATTGCTCGGGGAAAAGAATGGTAGGCGACAGCATCGAGTATTTTGTGGAAGAAGACCTGTTCCTGATCGGCCCAAACCTGCCGCATCTGATCTTAGTGGACAACCCAAAAACTGCCAAGGCCATTTGTTTCCATTTCACAGAGAGTTCTTTTGGCCATAATTTTTTCAAAGCCCCCCAAAACTCCAGGATTTTAGAGATGCTCAAAAGGGCCTCCCAGGGATTAAGCTTTTATGGAGAAGATACACGCTGGATAAAAAATGAGGTCAAGAATATTTTTAACCTGGATCCATTTGAAAAAATGATCGCTTTGCTGACAATTCTAAATAAACTCAGCAAAACCACCAACTACCAGACTCTGACTTGCCCTGGCTACAGGCCGCATTTGAAACGAAACAACTCCGGCCGAATGGACGTCATTTTCGAATACATTATGGAGAATTTTCAAAACAAAATAACCTTGGAAGAACTGGCTTCCCTGGTCAATGTCTCTCCGTCAACGTTCAACCGACTTTTCAAAAAAACTAAAAACAAAAACTTTTCCGAGTTCCTTTCTGAAGTCCGGATTGGTCACGCCTGTAAATTATTGATGAATTCTGACTTGTCTATATCTGAAATCTGCTTCCAGTCTGGCTATAACAACATCACCCATTTCAACGATCAATTCAAAAAATCCATGGGAGAGTCCCCTGGCAATTACCGAAAAAATTTCAGGTAACCTTTTTGGGAATCACCGTATTTCCGTCTTGCTCGAGTACTTGCCTTCCATCATCCCCGATTATTTGAATTATTCTGGAAAATGGGCTCAGGCCAAGATTTTCAAGACCTAATTAGGCAATACAAACACTTATAGCTTTTAAAATCTCCTCATCTAAGGGTCCCTGATTGAAATCCTGCAGTGTAAATTCCAATTCAACTAACCCGCAAGGACCAATGACAACTTTGTCTATCAAAACCCCGCCAATAAAAAACCTGTGTGCTAATGTGGAGAGGCTGTATCCTATCTCATCCGCTATACGCTGCAATTCAACAGCTTTTCTCAATTGATCTTCGGTCAACCAAACTGGTTTATTTTTTAAAAACTCATCGAATCTCCTGCCCAACAACCCCATCATCAAAGGACTGCCTTCGTAAAGCTCCAGATGATGTTTTTTGTAAAAAGGAAAATCACTGTAAGCAGCTTTTCTTTCTATCAAATTATATCCGTTGAAATCCATTACTACCTCAAAGATCCCCTCCTGAATCAGGGGATAGAGAAATTCGGTTGGCCTTCCCCCAAGTCCGATTTTTTTGACAAGACCCTCAGAACGAAATGCGTCCACGACAACTAGGATCTTTTCCAAATTTTCAAAAAGGATCGATTCTGGTTCATGAAGAAATAGCAATTCTACCCTATCCAAACCCATCTTTTCCAAGCTTCTGAAAAAGCTAGCCTTCAGGCTTTCGGGATGGTAATCGACTAATCCGGCCTCCTCAGCCCTTCCTCTTTTCTTGCCGATTTTCGTACTGATAATTGGTATTTGTCCCCACCACTCTTTCAGTGCTGCTCCGACAATTTCCTCTGCATCCATATAGGCAGGAGCTGTATCTATTTGAGTGATGCCCCGTTCTAAAGCAAACAAAATCGACTCTTTTGCTTGGTCTTTATTCACTACTCCCCAAGCACCACCCAATCCGGCAGTACCCAAGACAACCGAATCCAAAATCCCATCTGACATCTCTTTTTGCAATTATTGGCTAACAAGCCCCTCATTTTCTCCAAATTCAAACAAAATAATGTTGAAAAAAAACAGGCACTTAACCGGGCAAAAATTTCTTATGCATTAAAAGACATTTTCCCAATATCTTAGGCTAAGACACTAGGACAGCTTCTAGGTAACCGACCGAACCCAAAAACCACCGTGGATGAAAACCCCGTTCAGCATTTTACTTAGCTTCTTTTTTCTGATTGGCACCGTGGGCTTTGCCCAAGACCACACTATCCCCAAGCTGGAAAATCCCATCACCGTAGAGTACCTGAAAAAAAACTTGCGGAAATCCCAGCCACGATTGGTTTATAATCCCGGTATTCTCAAAAACCTCAAATCCCGACTCAAAACCGATTCCGTCCTGCAGAGCATGCACGCAGTGATTTTGGAGGACGCGGAAGCCATCTTGGACCAGCCAATGCTGAAACGGGAGCTCGAAGGTCGCCGCCTACTCGCTGTTTCCCGTGAAATGCTCTGGAGGATCAATATGCTGGGCTACCGGTACCTGATGGACCGAGAGCCTCGTATCCTCGACCGGATCAACGAGGAAGTGCTTGCCGTTTGCGGTTTTTCCGACTGGAATCCTTCCCACTATCTCGACGTGGCCGAAATGTCCACTGCGGTGGCTTTTGCTCTGGACTGGACCGCTGGTGACCTGCCAAAATCCACCCAGGACTTAGCAAAAAAATCCCTCATCGAAAAGGGTATCCTCCCAAGCTGGCCTGAAAATGGTCAATCTCCTGGATGGGCCAATGGTACGAACAACTGGAACCAAGTCTGCAACGGGGGAATGATTGCCGCGTCGATCGCCGTCGCTGAGCTCGATCCTGAGCTAGCCGCGAAGACCATCTGGCGAGCTTTGGATGGCTTACCCTATTCCTTAGCCGAATATGGGCCCGATGGGGTGTACCCCGAGGGTTCCACCTACTGGGCTTATGGCACGAGCTTTTCGGTGATCACGGCTGCGATGCTGGAGACAGCCTTCGGTCAGGATTTTGGGCACTGGAAATACCCGGGATTCCAAGAGAGCGCCGTCTTCCGAATGCTTGCCAACGCCCCCTCGGGTTGGTATTACAACTTTGCCGACTGTGGGGACCAGCGCAGTGAAGGGGGTGACGTCATCCTGGCTTGGTTTGCCGCCAAGTCTGGAAACCCTCATTTCTTCGAAAAAGAGCGATTTTTGAATGCTTCTGAGATTTCCGACAAGCTCTTTCGACTGAGTGGTGCCTCCATGGCCTGGCTTTCCCAATACCAAGAGGAGGACGGAGAAAAAGTCCCGACTGCTTGGAAAGGCGAGGGCTCCAATCCAGTAGTCATCTTCACCGGCGGAGAAGACGATCCTCATGGCTATTATTTCGGGGGAAAGGGTGGTCGTGGCATGGTCAACCACGGAAATATGGACGGAGGTTCCTTTATCTTTGAGCTAAATGGTGTACGCTGGTCCATTGATCCAGGCAACCAAAACTACCATGAGCTGGAAAAAGTCGGATTCGACCTCTGGGGTAGGTGTCAAAGCTGCGAACGCTGGACCCTGCTCACCAAAAACAACTTTGGCCATAGCACCATCACCATCAACGACTCCCTCCACCGCACCGATGGCCTAGTCACCTTGACCGACTTCAAAGACGGAACCAATCCGGAAGCGACTTTTGACTTGGGGCCTACCTTAGGTGACCTGGTCAAATCCGCTTCCCGCAGGTTCGTGAAAGACAGCCCGGTTTCTATCACCATCGAAGATGAGATTGAAATTTCTGAAAAAACCCAATTGATCACCTGGCAGATGATGACCACTGCTGACGTGGAAATCGCAGAGTATGGTGCGATTTTGAAACAGGAAGGAAAGTCCCTGAAGCTGGAAAACCTCTCCCACCCTGGCCTAAGCATTTCCGTAATATCACTTGATCCAGCTCCGCTCGCACTCGACCGACAGATCGAAGGCCTCAAGCGCATCGAAATCCGTATTCCCGCCTGGTCTATCAAAGACGGGAAAACCCAAATCAAAGTGAGGCTGTCCGAAGAATAGCAACAGCGCAACTATTTGCAAATCCCCTAAACTAAGCTCACTATGAAACCAGAAATCCAAAGTTACAACCAAAACCAAATCCACCCGGACCAGGAAATCTGCGAGCTCCTAGCTGAGACGATTGACCGAGAGCTGCCCGATGCAGAAAGCAAAGTATGGCATGCGCATCCTGTGTGGTTTCTCGATGGTAATCCCATCGTAGGCTACAGCAAACAGAAAAAGGGGATGCGGCTAATGTTTTGGAGCGGGGCGGATTTTGAAGAAGAAGCACTCGCCGTACTCGGAGAAAAATTCAAGGACGCTTCCATCTTTTACCACGAGGCTTCTGAAATCAACCTGGAAGACCTCAAGCGCTGGCTGCAAAAGTCCCGGGAAATCCAATGGGACTACAAAAACATCGTGAAAAGAAAGGGAAGGCTTGACAGGCTGAAATGAAACGAAGCTATCCTTAATTTCCGCCAGCTGGGAAATTCGCGGGCAACTAGATGGCCGGCAATCCGAGGGCGGAAGCCATTTATTTTTAATTATTACAATTCCATATTACCTGACTTTCAGAACACTATTGCGCTTTTTTGGGTAAATTCCTTAGAACCAAAACCACAACGCCATGTCTATCCGTATTGCCTCTAGCTGCAACCACTGCAATTCTTTTACCGAAGCCCATCTGTGTAAAACCCACGAGCTGAAAGTCAGCGAAGAATATACCTGCGACCAGTTTTCTATCCTGCAGCAACTCGACAAGTCCATGCATTGCAACAGCTGCCAGCGCCACCACCGTGCCGACTGCGCACATCCCGATCTGGCTGCCGACGGCATGCTCTGCGCCAGCTGGGCTCCAAAAGTCTAGGCCAACCGGCCATCTATTGCAACAACAGAATAGATCCCAAATAAAGAGTTGGCAAGGTCCGGTTTGCCAGCTTTTTTTTAGCTCCTCGGATGAAAGTCCGTTAGGGTCTGCCTCAAATAATCCCGATCCAGGTGGGTGTAGATTTCCGTCGTGGTGATGCTCTCGTGACCGAGCATTTCCTGAACTGCCCTGAGGTCCGCTCCTCCTTCAATCAGGTGTGTGGCAAAAGAATGCCGGAAGGTATGGGGGCTGATGTTTTTTTTGATCCCGGCTTGCTCGGCGGTTTTTTTGATGATCAGGAAGATCATCACCCGGGTGAGCTTCTGTCCCCGGCGATTGAGAAAAACAAACTCTTCGTGGCCCTTGGTGGGAGTCTGATGAACCCGAACTTGATCCTGATAGATTTTAAGATACTTCAGTGCATCTTTCCCGATCGGTACGAGCCGCTCCTTGTTTCCTTTTCCCACAATCTTCAGAAAGCCAATTTCCGAGAATATTTGTCCCTTTTTCAATTCGGTCAGTTCAGACACACGAAGCCCGGAGCTATAAAGCATTTCCAGCATGGCTCGATTTCGATGGCCTTCCGGCTCACCAAGGGGAATGGCTTCCAACAATTTTTCGATTTCCTGGAAACTCAGTGTGTCGGGAAGTTTTCTTCCAAGCTTGGGCGCTTCGAGTAGCTGGGAGGGATCTTCTTTGACCCGGTCCTCGTACATGAGAAAGCGATAGAACGCTTTTATCCCCGAGATGATTCGCGCTTGGGTAAAAGGGGAAATCTCCAACACCGCCAAGGCATTCACAAAACGGCGAAGGTGCTCCAACTCCATCTCCAAAGGGCTTTTCCCGGAAAATTCGGCAGTGGCAAAAGCAGCCAGCTTTTCCACGTCTCTGGTGTAAGCTTCGATGGAGTTTTCGCTCAGCGAACGCTCCAGTTTCAGGTGGTGACGAAATTGTCGGATCAGTTGGGGCCACATCGGATTGGAAGATCGGATTAACCCTCCAAGGGTTTGAAACCCTTGGAGGGTTCGGTACATTCGTAAAGTTCTAAAGTTGCGCCAACCTTTCAACTTTCCAACCTCACCACTCCCAACTTTTTTCAAAACATTGTCATATAATCTCCCCCGCCTCTCGATTAAATAGTGTAAATGAACCGCAACCAGCTAGAAATTTTTCTCCGCGATCACCATAGAGAAGCCTTCCTTTGGGCCAGGCAATGCTGTGGTTTTGACGGAGAACTGGCCAAGGATGTGATTCAGCAGACCTATCTGAAAATCCTGGAGGGAAAAGCCCGCCTAAAGCACGACGGCAATTGCAAAACCTGGTTGTTTTCCATCATCCGATTTACGTCTATCGACGAACTGAGGAAATCTGGGAAATCGCAAAGTTTGGACCCGGAGGTGGAAATCATTTGGGAAGAGCAGGAGCCCGAGCCGGAAAACTATGAAGGGATGGTTCGTCGCCTGCCTAAAATGCAGCAGGAGGTGATGTTGATGGTGTTTTACCACGAGCTGACACTGGAGCAGTGCGCCGATGTGATGCAACTGCACATCGGCACGGTACGCACGCACTACGACCGGGGAAAGAAAAGACTGAAAGAATGGATCGAAAAAACACGGGTGACGCAATGAAATCGAGCATGCGGCCTGAGGCGCTCGGTGGAATGAATAGTCGCTATCCGAGATTCCATCTGGCGATCGAAAATCAAATTATACACAGATGAAACGAGCTGAAGAAGACCAAGACTTACGCGGCTTTTTCGATGCGATGATCGAAAAAGACCTCGATATCCTTACACCGGATTTTCCTGAGGTAAAAAAGCCAAAGACCATGCTATGGTGGATTCCGGCAGGTGTTGCCGCTTCGTTGGCGGCAGCATTTTTTCTCTTTGGGGAAAAAGAACCCGTCGCCCCTCCGACCCAGATCGGCGAGGTGGTCATCATCACCCTGGAGGAAGGTCCAGATCAAAAATTGCAGTTCAACATCGAAGAAACTACGGAAATGGAAATTTGGGAGTCGCCAACGGCTTCCCTTTTGACAGAATTTTAAAAACTAAACCAACTTCTTAAAATCCTAAACTCATGAAAAAGACCCTTTTATTCTTATTTGTCCTACTTGCAGGATATGCGCAAGGACAAGTGGTGGCTACGGGCTCACCCGCTATGACCTATGTGAACAAAGGCTCTGGGGACATGTTTCAAAGCAATCTCTATTCCGCGGACCGAATCATGGAAATGAGAGAGAAACTTAATCTCACGGACGCTCAGGCAACCAAGATCAAAAAAATCCATTCGGATAATGCCGGACAATTTTCCACCCTAAAATGGGATTTGGAAGAGGAAAACGCCAAACTGAAAAAAATGCTGGAACCTACTAAAATTGACCAGGTAGCTGTAAACAAGCAGATGGACAAAATCCTCGAATTGGAAAATCAGTTGAAGAAAAAGCAGCTCAACAATCTGGTCGCCATCAAAAACGAGCTGACTGAAGAACAGCTAAAAACTTTGAGCCAAAACCAAGTTTATGTCGTCCGTGCTGATGTAAAAGGTCCGGTAAGAATCGTGGATGGGGTGGCAATTTCATCTTCCGGTTCGAGTTTTGCGACCACAAGCGATTCGCCTAAAGTGGCGCTCAGCATTGCGGGAACACCCTCAGGAGCGCAGCCTGTATTCTATATCGAAACCAAGAGCGGCATTAAAAAAGTCCCCACTTTGGAAGGAGTTAACCCGAAAGACATCGAAGCAATCAATGTGCTGAAAGGCGATGAAGCGACAAAATTGTATGGAAAAGAAGGGGAAAACGGCGTAATCGTGATCAAGCTGAAAAACCAGCCTGAATGAGTTCTCAAACCTGCATGACCACAAAAAAAGGAAGCTTTCGAGCTTCCTTTTTTTATCCAACCCTCCAAGGGTTTCGAAACCCTTGGAGGGTTAAAAACAATTCAATCCAAAAACCTCCAGCTCGCCTTGTGGTTTTTATCCAATGGTTTGCCGGTGACTTTGGCTCTCAGGATTTCGATTGGCATCGCATTTTGGGTCATAATCAGGTCATGAAATTCTTTCTCAGGCATTTTGCCGGAGTCGACCATTTCCTTTCTAAGTGAATAGATCTCTAAAGCGCCGATCATGTATGCGATCTGGTAAAGTGGGCCATAGCTTCCTTCAAACGATCTTCTGACTTCCGCCTCTGCGTTGGCTCGCTCATGGCCGACTTTGTCCACCAGCAAGTCGATGCATTGCTGAGGGGTCATTTTACCCAAGTGATAATTGAGGGAGAAAATAATCCTCGCGCAACGGTGCATTCTCCAGAATAGCATCCCGACTTTGTCCTTGGCATCCCGCGGAAAATTGCGATCCCAAAGCACAAACTCCCAATAGAGCGCCCAACCCTCCGTCCAGAATGGGGTGCCAAACATCCGTCTGTGCGTCATGTAGCGCTGATTCATGAATTGCTGCAAGTGGTGGCCGGGAATCAGTTCGTGCTGAACAGTGGCGCGGGAGAAATGCGGGTTGTTGCCTCGCATGGACATCATCTTGTCCTCGTGGCTCATCTCCGAGGTGGGGTAGGAGATTTGGATAACCTCTCCTCCAAGGAAAAAGGGACTCACCCGCTGTCTCTCCGCAGAAATCATAGTCGTCCTCCAAGTCTCTTTCGCCAAAGGCGGGACGGTGATCCAATCGTTTTCCTCCATGATCCCGATTGCTTCCTCACCTAGTCTGGCCACTTCTTCGGGCCACGCTCCTGCCGGCAAGTAGGTGTTCTTCACCATTTCCAGCGCTGCTTTCCAGTCATTGCCAAAACCCAATTCGCTGGAAGCTTTGAGCATTTCCTTTTCGCACCAGGCAAATTGCTTCTCTGCCTCAGCTATCAATTCCTCGGGAGTATAGGCGATCATTTCAAAGCCCAGTTGTTTTTCCAAGGCTTCGCGTCCAATGGGCTTTCCGATTATTCCTGAGCCATCGTCTTTCACTGAGTTGGTAAAGTGCTCACGCAAAGCTTTGGCGTAGGCTTTCATACTCGCATCCAATTTTTTCCAAGGCTCAGGCATCCACCAAGTGAAGGAAGGATCGTAGTCGAAATAAAAGTCATAAGCTTCTTTGACCACTTTATTCAAGCTCTCGACAGCTTGGGCTGCAAGGTCGGCCTTTTGCCAAGAGCTGTATTTTGCGGTGGACGGCAAAGCCTTGAGTTGGGCATCCAGCGCTTTGGCTACCTCATTCCAGCTGGCCGCTAACTGTTGGGAGTCGGGTTGCTTGGCTCTCCTTCTGGCCATGACAAAATCCTCCAGGGGCTTCCCAAATGCCACTACGGGCTGCACTTCGGAAAATGCCCGGCGATCCAAATCCAGAGTCGCGAGCTGCTCCTCCAAGAAATTGCGGAACAGGACGTAGTCTATCTTGCCATCCTCGGAAAGGCTGCCGTAGTTTTGCGACCGCAAAGTCTTCAGGTAATCTTGGTTGAACGCCTGCATTCGGGTAAAATATTCCTCGGAAAGCCGATTGGTATAAAGTCTTCCAAGGGCTCCGCGATCCGCCTGGTAGGAGGTAATGAGATTGACGAGCTCGGTAGCCCAGGCTAGGCCCGTGCAAAAAACAAGCACAAGCGAGAGTAAGGTTTTCTTCATGGTCGGAGGCTTTGTCGCCGGTCTATTTTTGAACAAGTAACTTTCCAATTAGGGCTATTTTTTTGATTTCTGCTCGACCAATCACGGAATTTATTGCCCTTCTCCTCCATAAAGCGATTTTAACATCTTTTGTAAAACCCTTTACTGTCAATTCATTATATTAAAAAACCAAACTACTGGGTCACGTCGATTCAGGAATACTTTTCCCTAACACTCCACACCAACAATCCATGGAATTAGTCATCTCCAATCTCACCAAGACCTACCCAAATGGGGTTAGGGCTTTGAACTCCATTTCCCTAACCGTCCCTCAAGGCATGTTTGGTCTGCTCGGCCCCAACGGCGCTGGAAAGTCCACGCTGATGCGAACTATTGCCACGCTGCAAGAAGCCGATCTGGGTACCATCACCTTGGACGGAATAGATGTATTGAAAGACAAACAGGCCGTGCGGGAGCGCTTGGGCTATTTGCCACAGGATTTCGGGCTGTATCCAAAGATCAGTGCCGAAACCATGCTGGATCACATTGCCCAAATGAAAGGAATCGGAAACAAAGCCGAGAGAAAGGAATTAGTCGAGGCACTTTTGAACCGGGTCAATCTCTTCAAGGACCGCAAAAAGGCGTTGGGCACCTTCTCAGGAGGAATGCGGCAGCGCTTTGGGATTGCCCAGGCTTTGGTGGGAAATCCCTCACTGATCATTGTGGATGAGCCCACGGCGGGTTTGGATCCCTCCGAGCGCAACCGCTTTTATAATCTGCTCTCGGAAATAGGTGAAAACACCATCGTGATTCTTTCGACCCACATCGTCGAAGACGTGAATACGCTCTGCTCCAATATGGCCATCATCTGCATGGGAGAAGTGCTAATGCAGGGAAAACCCAAAGATGGACTGGCAATGGTCAATGGGAAAATTTTCCAAAAATCCATCGAGAAATCGGATCTGGACCAGTACCGGAAAGAATATCATGTGATTTCGACCAAATTGATCTCGGGAAAGCTAAGTCTGCGGGTAGAAAGTGAGACGGAACCCGGAAATGGTTTTGAGCCCGTCCCCGCAGATCTGGAGGACGTTTATTTCAGTTTTATCTCCCGAAAAGTAGACCCCATCACGATCTAGCCACTATGTTTAAAGACATCTTTCTCTTCGAACTCAAGTATCGCTTTGGGCGGCCGGCCACATGGATTTATTTTCTCCTTCTGATGGTCACTTCCTTGCTGTTGATCGGCTTTGGGAATACGCCCGCATCGGAAAAGGTTTTCCACAACTCCCCGATTGTGATTGCCGAGTTGCTGCTGCTGTTTTCGATTTTCGGAATTCTGATTGCCTCAGCAGTGATGGGGGTACCGCTCTACAGGGACCTGGAGCATAAGACGGGCACCTTCCTCTTCAGTTACCCGATCACCAAATCAGCTTACTTCATGGGAAGGTTTTGGGGCTCTTTTGTCACCTTGCTGTTCATCTCGCTTGGTGCTCTGGTTGGGATTTTCCTTGGGAGTCTCTTTGGCCCCGGATTCGGGACGGAGGCCGATCGCTATGGCCCTAATTTGCTTGTGAATTATTTTCAGCCTTGGCTGACGCTCCTGCTGCCCAATCTTTGGCTAGCCGGATCGCTGTTTTTTGCTTTGATTGTCTTCACCAGAAACATCCGCTCGATCTACTCTGGCGGAATCGTTGTGTTTATCGTATACCTGCTGGCGAATTTTCTTTCGCAGGATATCGAAAACAAAGACCTGGTTCAGCTGATCGATCCCTTCGGATTAAACACCTTCGATCTACAAACCCGGTATCTGACTCCCTTTGAAAAGAACTCCTTTTTCCTTCCTTTGGAGGGGAACCTCTTGCTAAACAGACTTCTTTGGGTGGGTTTGGGAATCGTGTTTTTCGCAGCGGCCTATGCTCGGTTTAGCTTCACTTATTTCTTCCAAACTGATCAGAAAAAAACCAAGGAAAAGGCAGAAACGGTAACCGCCGGAATCAGCAAAAAGATCAGCGTTGCCTCTGATTTTTCCAAAAACTATCAGTGGAAAAGTCTCAAAACCCTCGCCAAGATCGAGTTCCAAAACATAGGCAAGGACATCTATTTCCGTTCGATTCTTCTTGGCGGCTTGATCTTCTTGATCTTGGACTTCTGGATAGGCAATACGCTCTACAGCGTTCCAAACTATCCTTCAACGTCGTTTTTGATGGAGTACAAGACCTACGATTACAACCTGTTTGTCTTCATCATCATCGTGTTTTTCACCGGAGAGAGCCTACACCGGGACAAGGCCACCGGCTATTCGGTGATCAACGATACCTTTCCGGTAAAAGACGGAGTAATCATAGCCTCCAAGTTTTTGGGGATGGTTATGATCTGCCTGATCCTAACTACCGTCCCAATCTTCGTCGGACTGGTAATCCAAACCTTGAAAGGGTACTTTGACTACGATCTGAAAGTATATCTAGTCGACAGCTACCTTATTTCCTTGCCGGACTACCTACAGATGGTCATGCTCGTATTTGCCGTACATCTTCTGGTCAACAACAAGTTTGCAGGCCATGCCGCGGCGATTGGGATTTGGCTGCTCATGCTAATCCTCAGAAGTTTTGCGGACTACGACTTCAATTTGTTCTTCTTCAGCTACAAACCCGGATACACCTGGAGTGACATGAACGGTTTGGGGCATTTTGCCGAGCCCTTGCTCTGGTTCAATCTGTATTGGACTGCGTGGGGGGTTTTTCTGGTTTTGTTTTTCAGTATTTTCTTCAGTCGGGGGACGGAAAATTCCTGGGAAAGCCGTTGGCAGAACGCTAAAGACAGGCTTTCAAAGCCTATTCCTAGACTTTCTTTCGCCTTTCTGGCGGTGGCCTTGCTCTCCGGAGCCTACATCTATAGTACAGTCGTCTATGAAAACAACTACAGCACGTCGGACGAAGGAACACAGCGGCGAGTCGCCTACGAGAAACAGCTGAAAAAATACGAGGGCATTCCCCAACCCAAGTACACCAAAGTCAACATCGAGGCAAACCTTTATCCCATGGACCGTAGGGCTGACTTCGTCGCTGAGGTCCAGCTGGTCAACAAGACCGATACGCCTATCGATTCGGTCCATTTCAATTCCACATCGCTGAGTGATTTTAAAATAGTCTGGCAAGGCGATACGCTTGCGCATCGCTTTCCTCTGGAATACAAGCCCAGAAAATTCCAGCTCTTTGGCAGGAAGAAAGAAAGAGAATGGTATCAAATCACCGCACTTCCGCAGACTTTGATGCCTGGAGACACTCTGAATCTCACCATTGTCAGCAAGGTGGAATTCAAGGGATTTCCCAACTCTGGCTATGGGCGTGAACTCGTGTACAATGGGACCTTCTTCAGCGGTGGCATCCCCGAAATCGGCTACGATCCAAACAATGAGCTTTCTTCAGATGAAGAAAGGCGGAAAAATGAGCTTCCCGAAAAACCCGAAGATCTTCCTAACCATGACGATCCCAAAGGAAAAATGACGCTTTTATTCGCGGATGAAGCAGATTTTATCCAGTTTGAAACCGTGGTCAGCACCATCCCTTCTCAAATAGCCGTGGCGCCCGGATATCTCCAGCGGGAGTGGGAGGAAAATGGGCGACGTTACTTTCACTACATCCAGGACACGCCGATTCAGTCGTTTTTCACCTTCGTATCTGCTGAATATGAAGTACTCAAAGACCAAGCAACCCTTCCGGATGGCCAAAAAGTCAACATCGAAATCTACCATGATCCCAAGCACACCTATAACCTGGAACGCTTTCTTGACTCTTACAAAGATGGATTGACCTATTTTTCGGAGACCTATGGGAATTTTCAGTTTAGGCAGATGAGGATTCTTGAGTTTCCCCGCTATGCTGGATTTGCACAGTCTTTTCCCAACACCGTTCCGTTTTCGGAAAGTTTCGGCTGGGTAGCCAACTTCACCGATCCCGATGACTTTGACTATGTCTACTATGTGACCGCCCACGAATTGGCGCATCAGTGGTGGGGGCATCAGATCACCCCCAACGCCACCCGCGGATCCAACTTGATCTCAGAGGCCTTGGCAGAATATTCTGCGCTGATACTCACAGAAAGAAGATATGGGAAGGACAACATGAAGCGTTTTCTCAAAGATGAGCTCGATGATTACCTACGCGGCCGGGCTAATGAAAGCAAAAAGGAAAACACCTTCATCAACTGCAATCGGGCCTATCAATGGTACAACAAAGGAAGTCTTATCCTTTACGGCTTGCGTGATCTGATCGGCACAGAAGCCATGGATTCTGCACTCTATGCCTTCAATCAGGAATTTGGTCTAAAGCAGACTCCTCCTTTCCCCGGAAGTGCTGATTTATATCGTCATCTTGAAGCCGTGACTCCTGACAGCCTGCGCTATTATCTGGATGATACCTGGAACAAACTCACGCTCTACGACAACCGCACCGAAACCGCTGAGGCAAAGAAAATCTCAGATGGTGAATATGAAGTAACGCTAAAGATCAAATCGAAAAAGCTGTATGCTGATGAGACCGGGCGTGAAGAAGACGCAGACTATGCAGCCGACTATGTGGACATAGGCGTGTTTGCCGCCGAAGATACCGATGAAAACGGCCGCATCCGCACCAACCCCCTCTATATCCAAAAATATAAGATCAAGCCCGGCGAAAGTACCCTTACCATTCTCGTGAAAGGTGAGCCCGTCAAAGCAGGGATCGACCCTTATAACAAATTGATTGACCGAATTCCAGACGACAACACGATCAGCGTAGAAGTGCGATAGTTCTCCAATGAAAAATATAAAACCAAAAAAGGTCACCCTCGATTTCGAGAGGGTGACCTTTTTAATTAGCCCTGCGGACTATCGCTTCTTTCTTAAAAGCGCAACGAGAATCAGGATAAATACCGCGCCGCCGACTACCCATACCCAGGGCTGCTCGTACCATTCTGGTTTGCCGATATCGATATCGACGTCCAGCCCCCCATCTTGGGCAAAGATCTTAAAGGAGATCATTAGGCCCAGCACAGCCAATACAGCAATCTTGTAATTTCTTACTATTAAAGTTTTCATGGTAAAAAGTGGTTAAGGTGAACTTATTTAAATCGAATGTTATATGTCCAAGCGATACCGATGCTCGAAATATCGCTAAATGGGTCAGCGATTAGGATCTGATTATAGTAGGCGAAAATATTCCAGTCGTAATTGTGGTATCCGAGCTGTGGTCGAAAGTACATTCCGCCAGTCTCTCCGCCTTCGGTTCCTGTCAAGAAAGAATATCCCAAGTCAGTGCCGACAAAGAGCCCCTCAGGCTGCGGATAGTATCTGAGCATCAATCCCAAAGGAATCACTCCAAAATCATCCGATCCGGCCACGTCTGATTTTTTGAGATAGTGTGTGTACCCCGTAGCCACGCCAAGTCCAAAATTGTCGGTTCGCATGAACTGTCCGGCCGCGTCGAGTCCAAGAGCAAAAGATGAGTAATCGGCTTGGTCTCCTAAAGGAGCGGCGACGTTCAGTCCCAGCTTCAGCCAAGAGTTATCCTCGTTAATGTCCTCCAGGTCCCTCGTGGTTTGCGCATTGGCTACAATTCCAGCTAGGAGAAATGCGCCCATCAGTAGTAGCTTTTTCATATTGTGTTTGGTTTTCCCCGAAAGGCCCAAACTCGATGCCGCCACTCTACTACTGTCAGTCTAATGTAATACAAACTATTATCTTTCAATGATTTAAATAGTTTTTCGATTCCTTATACCAAATCTGGGGTTTCCTGATTCCGGGGAAAAATTTCCCCGCTATGATGCGGTTTTGTCTGCAACCCGCCAAGACTTCGGGGTTTTTCCGGTGATGGCTTTGAAGCTTCTGTTGAAATAGGACAAGTTTTCAAAGCCCACTTGAAAAGCAATTTCAGAAATCCCCAAATCCGATTGAATGAGAAGTTTTTTTGCCTGCGAAACCCTGACCTGCTGGAGATATTGCGTGAAAGTCTTGCGAGTCCGAAGCTTAAAAAAACGGCAAAAGGCCTCTTTGCTGAGACTGGCGCGGTCAGCAACCTCTTGCAGGGTAATTGGACGGGCGCTTTCTTCGAAGATAAACTGCATCACCTCATCCATACGCTTTCCGTCTCTTTCCGAAAGCCCCCGCGCCAAGGCTGGCCGATTGAGCGGAACCAGATTTTCGCCGGACTGGTCCAAGATAGACAAAAGCAGGATGGCCAACTGGAACCTTTGCAAGCCCGAACTTGTCACAAATTCTTCAAAGATCGCGGTGATGCGCTCTCTGCTTTCCCCAAAAACCTGAAAACACAAGCCTGAAAAATCCCTGAATTTTCTCAGGGACTGCAACTCCTCCAAATCTCCAAGCCCTTTTCCGAAAACTTCAAAGTCGAAAAAGATCGTGTCCCCTGCCGATCTTAAATCGAGGTCCTGGCCGAAATATTCAGGGTCGCTTCGAAATACATGGGGAGCATTTTCTCCCAAAAAGAAAACATCCCCTGCCTGAAAACGCCCCAAATAGTCGCCGCTGAGAAACTGTCCGGTTCCCTGAAGCACCACCGTAAGCTGCAATTGTGGATGCTGGTGAAGCTTGTCGTAAAAATGTCTCCCGCGATCCTGCTGATAACGGACAAATTCCCGTTGGGATTTTGGGATTTGAAAGGAGATTACTTTTGCCATTACGTTTAACTGGTATCAAATTGAATACATTTTACACATATTTTTAAAATATATGTCAATATAATACCACTATTGACTAATCCTGTGAAAGCATGCGGTGCCTGACACTACTACTTTTGAAATGAAATTCAACATGGGGCGATTCCCATCAATCGACCACAGCAATCATCAAAAAAGAAGATATCATGAATTGGAAAGGCGTATTTCCCGCAGTCACCACCAAATTCCACGCAGACGGCAGTCTTGACATGGATTTGTTTTTCAAAAACCTAGACTTCCAACTCGAATCCGGAGTCCACGGCATCATCTTGGGAGGCACCTTGGGCGAAAGCTCCGTCTTGTCCCAAGAAGAAAAAATCACCCTGACAGGGGAAACCGTCAAATACATAAACGGACGAGTGCCTGTAATCCTAAACATCGCCGAGGGAGCGACTCAAGACGCACTGTTTTGGGCTAAGAAAGCCGAAGAACTTGGCGCTTCGGGACTGATGATCCTACCTCCCATGCGCTATGCGGCCGATGCACGGGAAGTGGTCACCTATTTCAAGACCGTCGCCAACTCCACCAAGCTGCCGATCATGATCTATAACAATCCGGCGGATTACAAGACTTTGGTGACCATCGACATGTTTGCCGAGCTGGCTGAGTGTGAAAACATCCAAGCAATCAAAGAATCTACGCGCGACATATCCAATGTCACCCGCATGATCAATCGATTCGGAGACCGATATGCACTGCTTTGCGGAGTGGATACCTTGGCAATGGAGGAATTGCTGATGGGCGCTGTAGGATGGGTTGCAGGTTTGGTTTGCGCATTTCCAAAGGAAACCGTCACCATTTACAAGCTCGTACAGGAAGGACAGCTCGAGGAAGCAAGAAAAATCTACCGATGGTTCCTTCCTCTTTTGGAACTGGACATCCATCCCAAACTAGTCCAATACATCAAGCTCGCCGAGCAGCATTGTGGCATAGGATCAGAGCATGTACGTGCGCCACGACTGACGTTGATTGGGGAAGAAAGAGAAAGAATCGAGGCGATCATTACCGAAGGCTTGGCAAAAAGACCGAAATTGTAAAAGAGACGGAAGCTGGAAGACCGAAGACAGAGGCTACTTCCGTCTCCGGTCTTCCGACTCTTTCCAATTTTGCAATCTTTCAATTTTCAAATTTCCCAAATCCATGAACTTCGACCCAATTTTCAACGCAGCCCAAGAGGCCTTTCTTTTTTACAAAAACCTCCCAGGAAAAGAAAAAGGGGCCTTCTTGGATACCCTAGCAGAAATCCTTGAAGCCAACCGTGCCGAAATCGTGCCTTTGGCGGTGAAAGAATCCAATCTCCCAGAAGGCAGGATCAATAATGAACTGGGACGAACGACCGGTCAAATCCGACTATTTGCCAATATGGTCAAAGAAGGATCTTGGGTCGAAGCAACCATAGATCCGGGAGATCCAAGCCGATCTCCACTACCAAAAGCTGATATCCGAAGGTTTCTTACACCCCTTGGGCCGGTGGTAGTTTTTGGCGCCAGCAATTTTCCCTTGGCATTTTCTACGGCTGGAGGCGACACGATCTCAGCTTTGGCGGCAGGCTGTCCTGTGATCTATAAGGCCCATCCTGCCCATCCGGAGACTTCGCGAAAAGTGGCCGAGTGCATCCACGAAGCCATTCTCAAGGCAGGACTTCCATCTGCTCTCTTCACGCACATCGAAGGAGGCATCGCCGAGGGACAGGCTTTGGTTCAGCATCCCCTAGCAAAGGCAGTGGCCTTCACCGGATCGCATGTGGGCGGAAAGGCCCTTTTTGATCTGGCCAATCAGCGGGAAGAGCCGATTCCAGTCTACGCCGAAATGGGTTCGGTGAATCCCATTTTCACCTTTTCAAGAAAACTGGAAAATGAACTGGTCCCCTTGGCGAAGGCATTCATCGGCTCACTCACGCTTGGTGTGGGTCAGTTCTGTACCAATCCAGGCTTGATTTTCGTGCCCGAAACCCAGGCAAAAGCATTTGAAAATGCGATTGCCGCCGAGCTTAACGACATCGCTTCCGCTCCCATGCTTCATCCGGGCATTGCGCAGGCCTACTATGATTCCATCCAGTACCTCCAGTCCCGTCACGAACTTCGCTGGGTCAAAGTGGCCGACCCCAAACACCTGATCAACGGCAGTACTGCGCTGGCTGAAATCAAGGCTTCCGACTGGCTTTCTGATGCCGTTTTCCAAAAAGAAGTCTTCGGCGCATTTGCCATGATGGTGGTGTACAAAAATGAGGATGAGCTACTGGAAATCACCAAAAAACTTCACGGACAGCTGACCATCACCGTATGGGCGGAGGCAGAGGAACTCCAAAACCAGCTTTTCCTCATCAATCTCCTGGAGGAAAGATGTGGCCGTCTGCTCTTCAGAGGCGTACCTACGGGCGTGGAAGTTGGATTTGCGATGCAGCACGGAGGACCATATCCATCAACTACAGCGCCTAGTAGCACCTCAGTCGGAGCACATGCCATCAAGCGTTTTGCGAGGCCGATTGCCTTTCAAGACATGCCGCAGGACTTGCTCCCCGACGCATTGAGAGACGACAACCCGCTAGGCATTTGGAGACTCGTCAATGGCAAATACGAAAAATAATCTTTCACCTCTCGAATCCGTAAGGGTGACTCCTATTTTCCAAACTTTCAATTTTAGAATTCTGCGATCCTACTAATGGCTTCACGTCACACCTTCAGTTGCATCGACGCCCACACCTGCGGCAATCCCGTCAGGGTAGTTTCCGGCGGTGTCCCTTTTCTGATGGGAAACAATATGCTGGAGAAACGCCAGTACTTTCTCGAAAATCTCGACTGGATCCGCACCGGATTGATGTTTGAGCCGCGGGGCCACGACATGATGTCTGGCTCCATGCTTTTCCCTCCTCATGATCCGGAAAATGACTTTGCGGTGCTCTTTATCGAGACTTCCGGCTGCTTGCCCATGTGCGGGCACGGCACGATCGGCACGATCACCATCGCCATAGAGGAGGGATTGATCCATCCTAAAACTCCGGGCTTTCTCCGCATGGAAGCTCCGGCCGGACTGGTACTGATCGAGTACAAGCAGGAAGGAAAAAAGGTCAAATCCGTCAAGCTTACCAATGTCAAAAGCTTTTTGGCAGCGGAAAACCTGGAAATTGAAATCCAAGCTCTTGGCAGGCTGACTGTAGACGTAGCCTATGGCGGCAACTTCTATTGCATTGTGGATCCCCAGGCTAACTTCCCCGGCATCGAGCACTTCAAAGCAGAGCAGCTGATCGCCATGGCCAGAGACCTCCGCCAAAAAATGAACGAACGCTACGACTTCGTGCATCCCGAGCATGACAAGATCCGAGGCCTGTCCCATGTGCTATGGACAGGAAAAACCCTTGACCCGACAAGTACCGCTAGAAATGCCGTCTTCTATGGGGACAAAGCTATCGATCGGTCTCCCTGCGGCACCGGCACCTCTGCTAGGATGGCGCAGTGGTTTGCCAAAGGTTGGCTCAAGCCTGGCGACGAATTTGTCCACGAGAGCTTCATCGGGTCCAAGTTTGTCGGGCGCATCGAGGAAGTGACCGAGATTGGGGGCAAGCCCGCCATTGTGCCAAGCATAGAGGGCTGGGCAAAAGTCTACGGCTACAATACCATCATTCTCGATGACGACGACCCTTATGTCCATGGATTTCAAGTGATTTGAGAGAGACAAGATTCGAGAGCCAAGAACCAAGAAGGTCCACGGGCTCAATTTCTTGTCTCTTGGTTCTTAGTTCTTGCTTCTAAAATGAAACCAACCCTAATCATCGGCGGCGGCATCGTCGGTTTGTTTTCTGCCTATTTCCTCAGCAAAGAAGGGATCGAGGTCACAGTCATCGACCGAAGTGACCTGAGCGAAAACTGCTCCACGGGAAATGCGGGCATGATCGTCCCCAGCCACATCATCCCTTTGGCTGCGCCGGGCATGATCAGCAAGGGAATTTCCTGGATGTTTTCATCGAAGAGTCCCTTCTACATCCATCCACGCCTGGATATGAAACTGGTTCGCTGGTGCATGCTATTCTTCAAAGCCGCCAACGAATCTCAGGTCAAAAAAGCAATCCCCTATCTCAAAAACCTCAGCCTGCTCAGCAAGGCGCTCTATCTGGAGTTCAAAACCGAGCACCCGGATGCCGCTTTGGCCCTGCAGGAAAAAGGCCTGATGATGGCCTACCAGACGGAGGCAATCGAAAAGGAAGAGGTGGAATTTGCCCATCTGGCGAGAAAGCACGGATTGGAAGCAGAGATACTCGGTCCTGAAGACCTGAGAACGGTCGAGCCTAATCTGAAATTGAAAGCCCGCGGTGCCGTTCTTTTTCCCGGCGACGCACATTTGGATCCTGGAGCTTTGTATGGTTTTTTGAAAAATTACCTGATGGAGAAAGGCGTGAAATTCATGTCCAACACCGAAGTAAAGGGCTTTGAAAAGTCAGGCTCAAAAGTCCTTGCCGTGATCACCAGCCAAGGAAAAATCGATGCGGAAAAAATAGTGGTTTGCACAGGCTCCTGGTCCGCCGAGCTGGCTCAAATGCTGGGCTTCTCTCTTCCGATGATGGGGGGCAAAGGCTATTCTTTTCTTCAGGAAAACCAGCCTGAGATCAAGCAGGCGACCATTCTCACCGAACAAAAGGTCGCGGTAAGTCCCTATGGAAAAACGATCCGCTTTGGCGGAACAATGGAAATTGCCGGTACCGATCAATCCGTCAACAAGAATCGGGTGAAAGGAATCTTCGAAGCGATCAACAGGTACTACCCGGATTTCCAGGCCAAATTCCCGGAGGAAGATAAAATCTGGAAGGGTCTGCGCCCCTGTTCGCCAGACGGCTTACCCTACATTGGCTATGCTCCCGGGTACTCCAATGTATTGGTTGGCAGCGGGCACTCCATGATGGGAGTCTCGCTAGCTCCAGCCACTGGAAAAGTCCTAGCCGAACTTCATCAGCAAAAAAACACTTCTCTTGAACTCACTGGATTTGAAGTGGGAAGATATTCTTAAGAAATCAGATTGGGTCAACTAAACGAAAGACAGCGGAGGTTCCCGCTGTTTTTTTTTGTCAACTCTTCTGCCGTATTCAGGCTATGCTCTTTTGCCCGGCACTTCCGTTGGCTTTTGCTGTGATGGTATCCACCATCAGGTCAAAAGCCCTGCGAATCTCCACAAACTGCATATCTCTGGACGCTTCCAGTTCGTCCCTTGATCCCTCCACTACAGCCGAAAATCGACTATATAAATCCGAAAATTCAACGGCATCCCGATTGCCGGCTACTCCCCAAGTACCAAGATAAGCGCTGAGCTTCTCCACCTTCAGTCCCACATGCGGGACAGCATAGCTCATCGCCGTGATCGCCCCGTGAAGACTGGTGCCGATGTAGCACTTAGAGCTGGCTATCAAGTACATGATATCCCAGATCGTATCGGCATCAAAATAGGCAAAAGGAGACTTGAGCAGATTGCCTAGTCCATGCAGCGCTTCATGATCGTCATGGTCCAGCGCCTTGCCGATGTGACATAGGCAGAGTGCTGTCTTTCCCTCTTCATGGACTAGATCCAGCTGTGTGGCGATTGTCTTTTCATGGCCCCTGGTCGTCTTTTTATTGATCTGCACAAAAGCGTATCGTCCTGCATGGGCCTCCACATAGGACCTCACGGCTGGACTAGCTCGGTTTTTCAGATGCTCCACTGGAAAAAAGTCCGACATCAGTATTGCCGAATCCGGAAAAAGATGGGGGTCCAGTCCTGCGCTGTGCACGTTTTGAAGCGTCACCCGATCCCTGACTGCAAAATAGTCTACCTGCCTAAGCTTGAACTTCAGTTCCGGAAACTTCAAAAAGGTAGCCTCGCTTAAACCTGAACCTCCAAGAGAATTGAGCAGAATAGAACGAATCCCCGGAAAGTCCGCTTTTGCCAAAACAAATGGCAGTGTGGTCTTGCCCCGGAGTAAAAGCTTGGTGAACGCATTCAAGTCAAAGAGCTTGTTGATTTTCCTATGGCGCTTGTTGATCCTCTGGAAAAGCGGGCTGAGCGCCGCATAGAGGGAGTTCCAAGTGACCCCCAAAGCCTCGCCCCCAGCAATAATGACATGAACCGGATGATTCGGATCCGAGCATCTCCGATAGAACTCATGAATGTCCTCCGTAGGCGGTCCTCCCTCAGGACTCAGGTCACTTTTCACAAGGCCAAAGAAATGAAACCTGAAATCAAGCCCATAAGTCTGAAGTTGTTTTTCCAGGATGATCGGGAAAAGAAGATCCCCGTAGTTGTATCGGTCAAAGGCTCCGATGATGAGCACATCTTGCATAGCATTTCCCATTTGAGTCACAATCTCCCTCGAGAGACTGCAACATTGAATCGGAAAAGATCCTTAAATTCCTTGCCAAGCTTGAAGTCCCGCCAGCTTTTTTCGGGACTCACAAGAAATGAGATTGAAGAATACGCCAAAAATGCCCATTAGTTTTGGCCGAATTTTGGAAAGGTGGGCTAAAATCCAACTAAATAAAGCACTCCGACTTGAAACGCCCATCCCCAACAGCAAAGCGCATTTTTTCCGGTTCGGCTTGGGGTATCCTCTCCAGAATCCTGGATGCAGGTGCCAAATTCGTCACCATCCCACTTCTGGTAGGTTACTATGGCAAGGGCGATTACGGCCTGATTGCGCTGGCCTTTTCACTCAATGCCTATCTACGTCTGATGGATTTGGGGATGAATGTCGGATCGGTAAAGTTCCTCTCGCAGTGGGAAGCCAAAGGTGACTGGAACTCCATCAGCCGAGCCTCCCGATCCGGAGTGATCTTTTACGGAAGCATAGGATTCCTGAATGCATTGGTGTTCCTGTTTATGGCCTTCAATGGCGCCTTTTTTTTCAAGCTTTCCCCAGATCAAATCCCGGTCTATAGATCGATGATGATCATCTTGTCATTCAGTACCATACCCAACTGGCTTTCCAATGTGGTGATTCAGCTGTTGAGCGCAAAAGACGAACTAGGACACGTAAACAGGGCTTTTCTTGCCAGCAGCCTGGTCAATTTCGGCGTGGCACTGACGGCAATCTATTTCAAATGGTCCCTGCCAGCCTATTTTCTCGGCTATACACTGGCGACCCTGCTTCCGATTCCCCTGAACATCTGGAGGCTGAAAGTGCTCCCCTTGCCTTTATCCAAACTCCTGCTTCCCAAGTGGGATTTGGCGATTTTCAGGGAGATCATAGGCTACAGTGCGGCAATCTTTCTGATGGGAATCTTCCAACTCACCGCCAATGAGCTCAGGCCGATCCTATTGGCAAGGTATGCTTCCAGTATCGATGTACTGACGGACTACCGGGTTATCCAGACGATAGCCATGCTGGTGATTTCCTTTGGGAGTATCTTTCTACAAGTGCTCATCCCCTCGGCATCTAAGATCTACGCTGAGGGAAACACCTCAAAGATCGAACGCATGGTGCTCGAAGCGACACGCTACATCTCGCTGTTTCTCAACTTTGTCGTTTTTATCCTCATCCTGAACTCGCATGATCTGCTTGGGGTGTACATGGGGCCAGACTATCTCTACCTCGCCCCCTGGCTGAATCTCTGGCTGCTGACGGTCTTACTAAACATGCACAATACGCCGGTGGCCAGCCTGGTGCTTTCCTCGGGCAAAACCAAAGCGCTGATCTATTCCTCGGCGATCTCCTGCATCCTCTCACTTCCCATCACGGCAATGCTCGCCCCGCAGTGGAATGTGGGTGCGGCGGTGCTTGGCTATCTCGTCTACATGACGATTCAGATTGGCTTTTTCTACGCCTACTATATCCCCAAGGTACTGTTCCTCCGGAGCTGGAAGATTCTTTCGACCTCCTTTCTGCCCGCATTGGCGGCAGGACTGATCGCTTGGGCTGGAGCCTACGGCCTGCAAAATTGGCTTGGCTTTGGCGATTCCCCATGGCTGAGGATGTTACTCCAGTCGGCGGTGTTCGCCTTTATTTTCCTTTTCTTTCTGCTATTCCTTGTGGTCCGGCCGGAAGAAAAGGCCATGCTAAAAACGTATTTCAGAAGATTCGTCCTCAAGTCCAGTTAAGGCTACCATGGTAAAATTTTCAATTTGTATCCCCGCGTTCAAAAGCACCTTTCTCGAGGAATGTATTCAAAGCATCCTGGATCAGTCGCTTGGGGATTTTGAACTCATCATCCTGAATGACTGCTCTCCCCAACCTGTCCAGGAGATTGTGGAAAAATTCACGGACGCTCGTATCCGCTATTTTTCGAATGAAAAAAATGTGGGCGCTTATGATTTGGTGGACAACTGGAACAAGTGCCTGTCCCTGGCAAGTGGGGAATTTTTCCTCATTATGGGGGATGACGACCGCTTGCATCCCGACTATCTTCTGGAGTTTTCCACATTGATAGAAAAATTTCCCAAGCTGAATGTCTATCACTGCCGCAGTAAAATCATCGACGACGCTGGTAAAACTCTTCGGCTCACTCCGGCGCTTCCAGCCTTTGAGCATGTGTTTGACTCAATTTGGCAGCGACTGGAGCAGCTACGCTCTAACTATATTTCTGATTACGTGTACCGCACGGAGGCACTTCGTCAACAGGGAGGCTTCTACAAGCTTCCGCTCGCTTGGGGCTCGGATGACATTACCGCCTTCATCGCCTCTCGGGAGCTGGGGATCGCACATAGCAACCGACCGGTATTCGAGTATCGCAGCAATGCCCAATCCATCACCTCCACAGGAAGTGACCTCGTAAAAATGGAAGCAAACCTAGCGTATGCCGACTGGCTACGGGATTTCCTGAAGCACGAACCAGCTGACGACACCGACAGAATCGCTAAAGAATTCCTTCTCGAGCATTTCGACCGGCTGATGGAAAAGAGGAAGGCATACACCCTGCTGCTCTCCCTCGCTGGCAATCGTCTGGAAAAGTCCGGCAGCTGGTGGAAGAAACGCAAAGAATACGGACTGTCGGGGAAAGCTATCGCAGTGGCATTTCTAAAAAGCTTCCTGAACAAATGAACGCTGTAGAAAAGCACATCCCGATCATATTCAACCCTTCCGAAAACCGGGAAAACCAGTATATCCGCATCTTGGTGCAGGGAATGGAAGAAAAAGGCTTTGACGTCAGCTCTTTGGACGATTTTCTCAATAGCTCTTCCCACTTCCGGTCCATCCGACTTGTCCACCTCAACTGGTTTGAAAATCTGGATGAAAGCTCCAACGCTGCGATGTGGAAAAGCTTTTTCCGGAAAATATCCGCCGTGCTTCTCATCAAGGCTGGCGGCAAGAAATTGGTCTGGACCATGCACAACAGACTTTCGCATGAAAAGGGCTCCGGCAAACTCAGTGGAGTTCTGGTGAAGTTGCTTTTGAAAAGTGTAGACACGATAGTGGTCCATTGCTCTGCGACCGAGGCCATATTGAGGGAGCAGAAACTGAGCTATTCCGGAAAAATCCTGAACATTCCCCATCCGCATTTTATCGGAACCTATGGCCCCGAGCGTAAAGGCTCGACAGGTTCCTCTGAAGCATTGAAGCTTTTGTTTTTAGGCGCAGTCAAACCGTATAAGAACTTGGAACTTCTAATTCGGGTATGCAGAGAGTTTGGCGACGCGGTGCAGCTGACCATCGCCGGAAAAGCCTCCTCCGAGGACTATGCGGAGGAGCTCCAGCAGCTTGCCGAAGGGAACGGATCAATCCAGCTTGAACTGGGTTTTGTCGAAGACCGCAGAATTCCCGAGCTCATCGGCGCCTCGGATCTCTTGGCTCTGCCCTACGATCTGCGAAGCAGCCTCAATTCCGGCACAGTCATTCTCGCTTTTTCCTATGCCCGCACGGTGATCTGCCCCAAAATTGGCACTATTGATGAATTGGGTGAACAGCAGGGTGAAGTTTTTACCTACTCCTATACTTCAGAGTCTGAGCACGAGGCTAAGCTAAGAGAAGCCATCGCAGGCGCCTGTGAAGAAAAAAGACAGGATCCTGCGGCGCTTTTGGAGAAAGGCCGGAAGATGAAGGAATATGTCAGGAGAGAAAACGACCCAGATATCGCAATAGAAGGGCTGGACCGGCTCTACCGTAAACTTTTGTCTTGATTTAGCAACATGAAGATCCTCTACATCAACTCCTTGTATCCGCCACTGGTCAAGGGAGGCGCAGAGCTTTCCCTGCAGCAGATCGTGGAAGGTATGCAGACCCTCGGGCACGAAGCCGTGATAGCGAGTCTCCATCCAGAAGATACTCCGATTACGGACAAGGTGAATGATGTCAGGGTAATCCGGGTCCCATTAAAAAATTCGTATTGGCCCTACAAAGATATCAAGACCTCCAGCCTGTCACGATTGTCATGGCACATCCGCGATCGAAAAAATACAGCAATGGGACAAACCCTGAGGCAGATCTTAAAAAAAGAACGTCCTGACTTGGTTTCCTGCCACAATCTTGCGGGCTGGTCTATTTCGGTTTGGGACCAAGCCCAAGTCGCCGGCATACCGGTAGTCCAGGTACTCCATGACTTCTATCTACTCTGTCCAAACAGCAACATGAACCGCGGCGGAACTCCCTGCGAGAAGCAGTGTCTGAGTTGCCAAGCTCTTCGGAGCGGCCACGCCAAAGCATCCGGCAAGGTAAGCGCGGTGGTTGGCATCAGTCAGAGTATTCTGAACCGCTTCCTCTCCTACGGCTATTTTGCCAAAGCAAAAAAACAAGTCATCTACAACATCCGAAATGCCGCGGATGCCCAATCCGGGAGGAAACGTAATCCCGGACAAAAACTGCAAGTCGGCTATCTGGGGACGATTTCCAAAGTAAAAGGCGTCGAATGGTTGATTCACCAATTCCAGGGCCTGGATATCCCCGCAAGCCTGAAAATTGCCGGGACGGGGAATGAAGGGACGATAGCAGAACTTCGCAGCCTCGCAAAAAACAGTGATGTGGAATTCACCGGCTATGTGCAGCCACAGCAATTCTTGGAACAAATCGACGTCTTGGTTGTACCTAGTCTATGGGAAGAGCCTCTGGGAATGGTGGCGATCGAAGCGTTGGCGGCGGCTATACCCGTCGTGACTTCAGGAAAGGGCGGACTGAGTGAGTCTGTCAAGCATGAGATAAACGGTCTCATCTGTCCTCCGGAGCAGCCCGACTCTTTAGCCCAAGCCCTCATTTGCCTCTTTCAAGATGCCGAGTTGTACAACCGCCTCAGCGCAGCTGCTCCAGCCTCTGTATCCCACTTTTTGGATCGAGACCGCCTGATCTCTGAGTACGATCAAGTCTACCGCAGTGTCAGCTCATCCACCGCATTTACGACATGAGTACCTTTCCATCGTCTGATGCATCTTTGGGGTCGAGCTTGCAAGTGAGGTCGGTTACCTTGGGCGAAAGCCTTTTTCTGCTTTCCCTCTTTTCTATCTTTTTGCCTTGGAAAGTATACCCTATCCTCTTTTTGATTTCTTCTTTATTCTTTCTGTATGAAGCCCGACCACTACTAATCAAGTCGTGGATGCTCGCTTTGTCCGTGTATGTATTCTATGGAATGGTCGTCTTCGGGCTTACATACTCAGGCCACCCACTGGAAGTCCCCAATGCTGCCAAGCTCCTTATCAATCCTCTTTTTCTGCTTAGCTCGGTTCTTTGGCTGAGTTCACGTGCCAATGCCCGACTCGTCTATTTCCTGGATTGGACACTCGGTATTTTGCTCCTGCTCAGCCTGGCCCAATTGCTCCTGTACCACGCTTCCTTTGACTTTCGACTGGTTTTGGGCTCCGAAAGCTCCGGGCAGGCCAGTTCCCTGTATCGTCCAGCACTCTATTTCTGGGGATTGGACGACAAAAATATGTTTGGGGCCAGGATTGCCCTGATGGGATTCGTATTCATGTTCATTCCGGTTTTGACAAAGCAAAAACTCAGTTTGCTGCGGATTTTCTTTGTTTTTCTGGTCGCTTTTCTCAGTCTTTCGCGCACACCGATGGTGGCGCTGCTGATCGGAGCGACTGTCTTGGGATGGATGGTTTTGGAGCAAAGGTGGAGGGTGGCCATGCTACTGGCGGTGGCGATTTTGCTTCCGGTCTTTCTTACCCAGGTCGTGCGCATAGACTCCATCACCTCATCCAATGACGGGATGGGTATTCGGCTGATCTACTGGCAGGCCTTTTTCTACCACTTCTCCGATCTTTCCATTTGGGGCGGAGGCTTTGTTGAGGCGAGTCGATTTCTGGAAGACAATGCAAAATTTTACCGGGGCGAGCCTCACATACATAATACGCTCATGACGACTTATGTGGAATTTGGGCTGATTGGCTTCGTGGCATTTACCGCATTTCTGGGCCTTTTTCTACAGTCCTGCTATCAGCAACGTCAGCAATTGGCTCTTTGGATTCTACTTTTTCTACCGATCGCTTCGATCATGATGATCCTTTATTCGGGCTATGACAACGACGTGATGGTCTATCTCGCATTAATCTGGCTGGTAGGAAACCAGCAGGACGTCGATTTTCAACAAGCCAAAATCACGGTGCTATGAAGAGAAAAGTTGTGTTTGACGCAAGCTGGGACGGAGAAACGGGCATCGGAAGGCTCTATCGGGAAGTGATGGCCCGCAAGCCGGACTTTGTGGACTCCGTGCCGGTCCGAGTGGAAAAAGACCCAGCTGGATTCTTGGCGCCTTTTCGCCTTGCCCAAAAAATCAAGGAGGTAGATGGCGATGTATTTTACAGCCCCACCTTTATCCCGCCACTTTTCTCCCAAATCCCATTTGTCTTTACGATCCACGACCTGATGCACCTTTTCTACTATTCCCGAATGCACCGGGAATACTATCGCTGGGTGATCGGGCCCCTGGCCAACAAGGCAAAAAAAATCATCACGGTTTCAAATTACTCCAAGTCACTTCTGATCGAAAAGCTGGGAGTGCCAGACGACTTGGTTCGGGTGATTTACAATGGCGTAGGACAAAACTTTTTTGACAACGAACGGGAGTATGCTCTTGACAGACCCTATTTTCTCTACGTCGGAAATCGCCGAAACTACAAAAACCTCCCCGCAATGATGGAGGCTTTTTCCAGGGCTGATATCCCAAGGGACTTTGTTTTTGCGCTCTCGGGACATCCCGATCCAGAGATCGAAAACCACATCCGCCAGCTCGGCTTAGAGGGAAGGGTAAGGTTTTTGGGAAGGATTCCGGAAGAAGACCTACCGGCAATTTACAAGGGCGCTCACGCTACCCTGTTTGTTTCCAAAATGGAAGGTTTTGGACTTCCCGTCTTGGAATCTATGGCTTCGGGCACTCCTGTTCTCACTTCTTCCGCATCTTCACTACCGGAGATAGCCGGAGGAGCCGCGATTTGTGTGGATCCCCAAGAGGTCACGGCGATAAAGCGGGGCATCGAATTGCTGGTGAAAGACGAGGCTGCCTATGTTTCCTGTGTGGAAAAGGGACTGCAGAGGGCAAGCGACTTCTCTTGGGAAAAAACCGCCTCTCAGACATGGGACACCATCCTTGGCTAAAAGACTGACCACATGAAACTACTTTCTTCAATAATTCTTCTCCTGTTGGCGCTCTTCCAAAATCAGCCACAAAATCCCGAACCGGCCCCTTCCAAACCTGGAGCCAGACTCAAGGTGACGGATTGGGGTGCCGTAGGCGACGGACAGAGCGACAATACCTCAGCAATTCAAAAGGTGTTGGACAAAGCCACTCCCGGTGACACGGTCTTTATTCCCGAGGGTATTTTTATGGTCCGCACACTATTGCTTAGATCGGGGATTCATTTGGTATCCGAGGGTATCCTTGCCCATCATCCAGACGCGAAGACGGGAGACTATTCCATCGAAAAGCAAAACTCCCCCAACCCCCTCCTCAAAGGTGAAAACATCACAGACGTTTTCATCTCCATTCGGGGAAAATCAAAAAACGAAGCCATCAGCCTGTTCAGAAGCAAACAAATTCGAATCGTCAATTCCGATCTGGAGGGCGACTCGACCAAGCTCAGGGCCTACCCGGGTATCTTGGTCTTTCAGTGTAGCGGCTTAGAGGTACTATCCTCCA
>CAZTJM010000025.1:0-27500 GCA_964613865.1 uncultured Limnohabitans sp.
ACCCGCGACCTCCTGCGTGACAGGCAGGCATTCTAACCAGCTGAACTACCACTCCGTTTGTTTACTTCTCGTTAGAAGTGGTGCAAAGGTAAGATTTTGATCTTTCTCCGCAACACCTGTTTTTAATAATTTTAAACCTTTGTCCTATCTGTTTCTATTTCAGCCGGATAATTTTTCCGGCCTGACATCGGGTTTCTGCCCGCTGCTGGGGTTTGTCACTAGCGTTTAATCCTTATCTTTGTTACTTCCAAAAATCACCGAAATGGTATTAGAATTCGAAAAACCCATTGCTGATTTAGAGCAAAAACTTCAGGAGATGAAAGACTTGGCCAAGGGCCGGAATATCGATCTAAGCAGTGATATTGAGTCTTTAGAAGAAAAAATCCTTGCGTTGAAAAAAGAGACTTTTGAGAATCTGACGCGCTGGCAGCGGGTACAGCTTTCCCGCCACGCAGACAGACCCTATGCGCTGGACTACATCTACGAAATTACAAACGACTTCATCGAGATCTTTGGCGACCGCAATGTCGCAGACGACAAAGCCATGGTCGGAGGTCTTGGCGATGTGGATGGCCGCACGGTCATGTTCGTCGGACAGCAAAAAGGCAGAAACACCAAGCAGCGCCAAATGCGCAACTTCGGCATGGCAAACCCCGAAGGCTACCGAAAAGCGCTTCGCCTGATGAAGATGGCCGAGAAGTTTGGTAAGCCTATTGTCACGTTGATTGACACGCCCGGGGCGTTTCCTGGATTGGAAGCAGAGGAAAGAGGGCAAGGCGAAGCGATCGCCAGAAACCTCAAGGAGATGTTTATGCTAAAAGTGCCCGTGATCTGTATCATCATTGGCGAGGGTGCTTCCGGCGGTGCGCTGGGCATTGCTATCGGAGATAGGGTTCTGATGCTAGAAAACTCCTGGTACTCCGTCATTTCCCCGGAAAACTGCTCCACCATCCTCTGGAGATCGTGGGACTACAAAGAGCAGGCCGCCGAATCGCTGAAGCTTACCGCCAAGGATATGAAAGGCAACGGCTTGGTGGATGACATCATCCCAGAGCCACTGGGAGGTGCACACAGGGACATCAAGTGGATGGCAAACCAAGTCAAGCAGGCAATCTTGAGCTCGCTCAAAGAATTGGATAAGATCAAGCCGGAAAAACGCATCGAGCAGCGTATCGAGAAATTCTGCTCTATGGGCGTAGTTGTCGAATAGACTCTTTTCAAATGAAAAATAATACGAAGCAATCTCTGGTGATTTAGAGGTTGCTTCGGTCTTTTTAACTAAACCCAGATGGAATTATACACGGTAAATACGGGCTTTTTCAAGTTGGACGGAGGTGCGATGTTTGGGGTAGTGCCTAAGGTAATTTGGTCGCGCAGCCATCCTGCGGACGAAAATAACCTGTGCAACTGGGCCATGCGCAGCCTGTTGGCAGTTGATGGCAATCGCATCGTATTGATTGACAACGGCATCGGCGATAAACAGGATGCGAAGTTTTTCTCTTTCTACTACCTCCATGGCGATGACTCCCTTCAGAAAAGCCTTCATAGCCTCGGGGTCAATTTCCATCAGGTGACGGATAATTTCCTGACTCATTTGCATTTTGACCATTGTGGCGGAGGTATACGATACGGTTCGCATGGGCAATACGAGGCTACTTTTCCCAGAGCTAACTACTGGTCCAATTCCGACCATTGGCAATGGGCGAATGTTCCGAATCCCAGGGAAAAAGCTTCTTTCCTGACCGAAAACATCCTACCCATGCAGGATCTGGGACAATTGAAGTTTTTGGACTTGGGTCAAAAAAGCCTTTTCCCCGGCTTTGATTTCATCACAGTGGATGGACATACCGACAAGCAGATGCTGCCCAAGATCCAATATAAAGGCAAAACGGTCGTGTTTGTCGCTGACTTGATTCCGTCTGTCGGACACATTCCCCTTCCGTATGTGATGGGATATGACACCCGTCCATTGATCACCATGACCGAAAAGGAGGCATTTTTGGAGGAAGCTGCGCGGGAGGCTTACGTGCTTTTTCTGGAGCATGATCCGATCCATGAATGCTGCACCGTTAAGATGACCGACCGAGGGGTACGTTTGGATCAAACCTTCCGACTGGATGAGCTCTAAGCTTAGGATAGGCATTGCGCTTTCAGGCGGGGGAGTCCGGGGCGTGTCTCACCTGGGTGTTTTGAAAGCACTCAATGAAGTGGGCATTTACCCGACCAAAGTCTCAGGGACTTCAGCGGGAGCAATTGCAGGGGCCATGTACTGCAATGGCTATAAGCCCGAGGAGGTGGTGAAGATCATTGTGGAGACCAATTTTTTCCGCTTTATGCGTCCTGCCGTTTCGCTCAGGGGCATATTGAGGATGCAGAGCGTGGGAGATCTTTTTCGACTGTACCTTGCCCACGACGACTTTGCCAAACTCAAGATTCCGCTCTCAGTAGCTGCCACTAATATTAAAAAGGGCAAGGTGGTCTATTTTGACGAGGGAGAGCTCATTGCTCCTTTGATGGCTTCCAGCTGTATACCGGGGATGTTTGAACCGATAGTGATTGGAAAAAAATACCTCGTGGACGGTGGTGTGCTCAACAACCTGCCAGTGGAGCCCTTGGACGGGATCTGTGATTTTGTGATCGGAGTCAATTGCAACCATTTGCCGGAGGAAAGCAATATCAAGAACATGAAAAGCCTGATCGAGCGGGCGGTAATCATGTCGATGAACTACAACGTGCATAGCAGAAAATCAAAATGCGACTACTTCCTTGAAGCGCCCGGTTTGGGGAAATATGGAGTTTTTGACATAAAAAGGGCACCTGATCTTTTTCGAGCAGGATACGAACATACCCTGAGTGTAATTGAACAAAACCCAAGTATCTTAGAATTGGCAAACCCAAGCTCAAAACATTTAAGTATATGATGAAGCTTCTTTCCAGATTTGTGTTTTGGTTTTCAGGTTGGACCCTCAATGACCAATGGCCCAAAGGCCTCAAAAAGGCCGTTCTCATCGCCATTCCCCACACCTCCAATTGGGATATCCTATATGCTCGGGCAGCTTTTTTCCTGATGGACATTCCGGTACGCTTTACGATCAAGAAGGAAGTGATGGTAGGTCCCCTAGGCTGGCTGCTGAGCGGACTGGGAGCGATCTCCATCGACCGGAAGCGTGTACCTGGTGGACGCAAGCAGACCTATACCGAGGCGATGGTCAACATGCTGAAGGAGCGGGAGGAACTGGTGATCATGGTCACGCCTGAGGGGACTAGAAGTGCGGTAAAAAAATGGAAATCAGGTTTTTATCATATCGCCTTGGAAGCGAATGTCCCGATCATCGTTGGCTACCTCGACTATAAAAAGAAGGAGGCTGGCATCGGGCCTTGTCTCTATCCCGACGGAAACATGGACGCACAGATCGAGGAGCTGAAGGTCTTCGGACGTACCGTGACCGGCAAGCATCCAGAAAAGGGAATTGTTTAGACTGGAGTTACGAAACTGGAAAGACGATTTAGAAAGCTAAGTCAGAGCCAAGAAGCTAGATCCAAGAAGCTAGATCCAAGGATATGAGATCTTATGATCTAAACTTCTCGAAATAATTCATGTCAATCTCATAAATAGTCTTTGGACTGACACCTAGTTGAACCATTTCAAACATTTTCACCAATTTTTGACCGTCGATTAGCTCGATTGGTGGGGCGCCGTCTCGATTGGCTTCGTTTTCCGCTGCTTTGCTAAAAGTTCCTGTTGTTAGCATTATTCCTTTTTCGGCTCGGCCAATCATCGCGTTTCGGAAATCACCAACTTGGGCTCGGGACACTTTTCCGATGTAACGTTTACACTGAAAAATAACTTTAAAACTAACAAAGGGGTTGATTTCCAAAATCCCAAATCCATCAATTCCTCCATCGTGGGATTGTCCGGTAACTATGACGTTTTGAAAATTATGTTCTCTTAAGAGCTCTCTGCAAATGTTTTCAAATCCTTTGGGAGAAAGGCTTTGGAGAACTTCAAGTAGACTTTTTTCAGCGGGAATTTCTACCTCGGCCGGCTGCTCCTCTTCCTGCTCTTTGACGATTTCCTTCTCGTTTTTCTCCTTTCGAAGTTCTTGGTTGATCTTCACCCATTTTAGGAAGATCTCTCTCGACTCCTTGTCGGTGAGATGGGTTGCTTTGCCTTTTTCCGTCAATTTCCATGTTCCTCTGATGGAGGATTCCAATAACCCCTCCCAAGTGAGATATTGTCTGGCCCAAGCCACTTGGTTGTGGAATTTGTTAGTTCCAGATTTCAGGGTCTGGTCTAGTACCTTATCCGGAACGTTCAACCTTTTAGCTATCGTGTCTGATACTTCTTTGGGTTTTCCCGAGTAGCCCAAATCCCTGAGTGCGTCGAGCAAAGGGCCAAACCATTTTACAAATTCAGAGGTCTTATTTTTTGTCATGAAAGTTAAAGCTCCTAGTCCTTCAAAAGTTGGAATGCGGAAACGAGGCTAGCATCGACTCGATCTAGATCCTCCTTAGATAATTCTCCGAGTTTGCCTAAAATTAAGTTTTTCTCTATCGTGGCCAACTTAGTGACTTTCAAAAGTGAGCTTTTTTTCAGTCCATTTTTTGGTGATGGTTCAAGCATGACCTCAAATTCGTCGGAGGGCTTGATTTGGGAGGAAATGAACGCGACGGTTACGTCTTTTTCCAAACTGATCAAAACCAAAGCGGGCCTGTTTTTCAGGCCCGTCAGATCGGTGAAAGGGAAAGGGATCAAAATAATGTCACCTTTTTTCATTTGTATTTTTCTTTCAAATCCGCCTCAGTGTAGAGATCCTCTTCCTCTTTCAAAAAATCAAAAGAATTCCCTTTTTCGATCAAAACCTGAATTCCCTGCGTAAGGGTATGGTCTTCCATCTTTTTGAAGACGAGATCCGCAAAATCGCTAACCTCCTGGATCTTGTCCAAGGGAAGCTTCTGCAATACCCTGAGGGTTTTCTCTATCGCTTCTTTTTTATCCATGATCGTGGGGTTTTGGAGGATTAATTAAGTGAAAATACGACAATCTGCTAATTCTAAGGCTTGTCTCGCGTCTCCAGTCCCAAATCTTGTGTCTTTAGTCTCCAGTCTTCAGAACCCCGCCTCCCCTTTGAAATCCATGCTCAAAGAATTGATGCAATAGCGGATGCCGCCTTGGTCTTTGGGCCCGTCGGGGAAGCGGTGGCCGAGGTGTCCGCCGCATTTGCCGCAGAGGATTTCCTCCCTCACCATAAAGTGGCTATAGTCCATCTTCACGTCGATGGCCTCGGGATTGACCGGCTCGGTAAAGCTCGGCCAGCCACAGCCGCTGTCGTACTTTTTGGAGGAGTGGAAGATAGGGTTGCCACAGGCCTTGCAGTCGTAGATCCCCGTTTCCTTGTTGAGGTAGTATTGCCCGGTAAATGGCCGCTCGGTCCCTTTTTCCCTTAGTACATGAAAAGACTGGGCATCGAGCTGCTCTTTCCATTCGGCTTCGGATTTGCTGATTTCGTAGTTTTTTGGCTCTTGCTTCTTCATGCTTTTTAAACCGATTTGATGGGATTATAGTTTGACTTGGACACGAATTGCTTTGGGCTAAGCTTCATCTATTGCCTGGAGAATAATACCGCAAGCTTCACGGATTTGCGCTTCGGTGATGATCAATGGTGGAGCAATTCGCATGGAGTCGTCGCAAAACAAAAACCAATCCGTGATCACACCCAGCTCTATCGCGCGGTCAATGATCGGCTTCAACACTTCGAAAGACTCAAATTCCACCGCCATCATCAGCCCTTTGTTGCGTATTCCCTTGATTTTGGGATGAACAAGAAGGCTCTTGAAAAGCTCCGCTTTTGACTCCACCTGTTGGATAAGTTTTTCCTCTTGTAAAATTTGAACAGTAGCCAAAGAAGCGGCTGCGCTCACCGGATGCCCTCCAAATGTGGTGATATGGCCGAGAAGGGGATTGCTTTTGAAAACCCCCATGACTTCCCTGTTGGCGATAAAGGCTCCTATAGGCATTCCTCCTCCCATTCCCTTGGCGCAAACCACCACATCGGGCACGATCTCAAAATGCTCAAACGCCCAAAATCTGCCCGTTCGGCCAAAGCCCGCCTGAATCTCATCCAGGATAAGCACAGTCCCCGTTTCGTCGCATTTTTTTCGCAAGGCTTGAAAATAGTCTCGGTCGGCCACACGGATCCCGGCTTCGCCTTGGATGGTTTCCATGATGACTGCGGCAGTTTGTTCCGTGATTTTCTCCAAATCGTTTGGATTGCCGTAGTGGATATGGCTGATTCCCGGTAGCAGAGGACGATAGGCACGCTTGAAAATCTCGTTGCCTCCCACGCTCAGCGATCCATGGCTGCTTCCATGATAGGCATTGGCGCAGGAGATGATTTCCCTGCGTCCAGTGAATCGCTTGGCCAGCTTGAGGGCGCCCTCCACCGCTTCAGAACCGCTGTTGACCAGGTATACGTTGTCGAGCTGGGGAGGAAGCGTGTCGCAAAGCGCCTTGGCAAGTTGGGTCTGCGGTGTCTGCACATATTCCCCATACACCATCAGGTGCAGGTATTTGTCCAATTGGGATTGGATAGCATTGATGACTTTCGGATGCCGATGGCCCACATTGCTCACCCCAATTCCAGAAATTAAGTCCATATATTTCTCCCCATTGGGCCCATGAAGATGGATTCCTTCGGCTTTTTCCACCTCGATCAGCAGCGGAAAATTCGTTGTTTGCGCAAGGTTGGACAGAAAGATCTGGCGATTGTTCATGATTTTTTAAATCAAGGTCAAAAACTCGAGAACCGGAAGAAAATGCCCAAGGGGAGCTTTTTGCCCTGCTTTTCCTCCAGATAGAGCTCTCCATGCTCGGCGTTTTTCACTTCTCCAAAGTTGGATCGGATGAGGTTGGCGGCGATCAGGGAAGAGAAGCTCAGCGAATACATGTTGAGCAGAAGAAAATGGTTTTTTGGATCGAGGATCTCTGCGCAGGTTTTGAGCATCTCGTTGATTTGCTCTTCAAGTATCCACTTTTCCCCTTCAGGTCCGCGTCCATAAGCGGGAGGGTCGAGGATGATGCCCTGGTAGACATTTCCACGGCGTGCCTCTCTTTTGATGAATTTCATCGCATCGTCGACGATCCATCGTATGCCGTCCAGATTGGACGACTCCATGTTATGTTTGGACCAGGAGACGACTTGTTTCACCGAGTCGAGATGGGTGACTTCAGCTCCAGCTGCCCGGCAAGCGACTGAGGCGGCACCCGTGTAGGCAAATAGGTTGAGCACCTTGGGTTTTTGGCCGGGGAATGCTTTGATTTTTCGATAGAGGTAATCCCAATTGACCGCCTGCTCAGGAAACAAGCCAATATGTTTGAAGGAAGTCTGGGCGAGATTCAATGTCAGCTTTAGTCCGTCGGCATTTTGATAGCCAATGGACCAGTTGTGCGGCATAGCCTTGAGCTGTTGCCATTGCCCTTTTTCCGGGTTGTTTTTTTCCTTGGCAAAGTGCGCGTGCGCGAGTTTTCTCCATTCTGAGTCCGCAAGGCTCTTGTCCCAGATGGCCTGTGGCTCTGGGCGGCTGAGGATGAATTTTCCGAAGCGCTCGAGTTTTTCGAAGCCGCCAGTGTCGATCAGTTCATAATCGCTCCAGGGGCCGGGGCAGAGGGAGAGGATAGTTTCTTTCATTGCGGCAAAAATAGATATAATCGACGAGCAAGCTACCATACGACTAGTTAAAGGCGGTATTGGCCGTTGCTCTCAGCTTTGTAGGTAAGCCAAAAATCTACGTAGTTGGTTTTCAGGAAACTAATTTCCATATCCTACCCAGAAGGTAGGCAAAGGCTTATTTTTTGTACTTTTGAAGCAAGCCGTTGTGAAAATTTCAATTTTTCCTTCGATTTTAAATTGTGCTCCACGATTTTTTGACCCTATGTCAAAGAAATTTATCGATATCGAAAAAGCCATCCATTCCAAGAATCCCAAAATCCTCAAATGGATGCCAGGATTTTTGCTGGGTTACATCAAGCGCGTGACCCATGAGGATTGGCTCAATTCGGTTTTGAACAGGCATCTGGACAAAAGAGGACTGGATTTCGCCGACGCCTTGATCGCCGAGTTCGGAATGGACGTAAAGCTAGTCGGGGAAGAAAACATCCCCGCATCGGGTGGTGTAATCTTGGCTTCAAACCATCCCTTGGGCGGAATGGACGGAATAGCATTAATGCATGCGGTGGGCAAGATCAGGCCGGACGTCCGTTTCCTGGTCAACGACCTGCTGATGAGTTTTGACAATTTTGAGCCGATCTTCGTGCCGGTAAACAAGCATGGGGCAAACTCCAAGACCGCCAACCAGAGGATCGAGGAAGCTTATGCCAATGGGCACGCGGTACTGATTTTTCCGGCCGGTCTCGTGTCCAGAAAGCAGGAGGGGGTGATCAGGGATTTGCAATGGAAGAAAAGCTTCATCTCGAAGGCGAAAAAATACAGGTTGGATGTCTTGCCCTGCCACATAGAAGGGAGGAATTCTGGGTTTTTTTACAATCTTGCCAACTTGCGAAATAAGATTGGCATCAAAGCCAATATCGAGATGTTTTGGCTAGTCGACGAAATGTACAAGCAGAGAGGAAAAAAAGTCGAAATTCGGGTGGGAAAACCCCTGTCGCCCGATACGTTTACCTCGGAAAAGACAGAGGTGCAATGGGCCGAATATATAAAGGGCTTGGTATATAAACTGGGAGAAGGACATGTATAGTGAAATGCCGATTATATCAGCAGTAGATCGCAGTCTATTGAAAAAAGAACTGACTCCTGAGCGCTTTCTTCGGTATACCAACAATGGAGACAACTTGGTATACTTGGTAAACCATCATAATGCGCCTAATGTCGTTCAGGAAATCGGCCGATTGCGGGAATTGACCTTCCGGGCAGCTGGCGGCGGCACGGGTATGGAGCTGGATCTGGATGAAAATGACATCTGCGAAAAGTGCTACGATCAATTGATCACTTGGAACCCAGAAGACGAGGAGATCGTGGCTGGATATCGGGTGATTATGTGCAAAAACGCCATTAATCCCGACGGATCTCTTCATCTTTCCACTACCCATCTTTTCGACTTTTCGGAGACATTCGTTCGCGATTACATACCCTACACCTTGGAACTGGGCAGGTCTTTCGTACAACCTAAGTACCAGCCCAGCCTCGACAACCGCAAGGGACTCTTCAGCCTGGACAATCTTTGGGACGGACTGGGGGCAGTCGTACTACTCAATCCAGACGTCAAGTATCTTTTTGGAAAGGTGACGATGTATCCCCACTACAATCGGGAAGGAAGGGATTTATTACTCTACTTCATGAATCATTACTTTCCTGATCATGAGGGTCTTGTGAAGCCAAAGGAAAATGTAAGGTTGACGTATGAAACCGATATCCTTTCCCGACCAAATCCCTTTGAAAACCTAGACTATAAAGAGGGCTACAAATTCCTTAATAGCAGGATCAGATCCCTCGGTGAGAATATTCCCCCACTGATCAACACCTATATGAACCTGTCTCCAACGATGAGAACCTTCGGCACCGCGCTCAACGACGAGTTTGGAGATGTGGAAGAGACCGGAATCATGATCACGCTGGCGGACATTTACGAAAGCAAAAAACACCGACATATGGATACTTTTGTCCGAGATAGGACGTTCGGGAAAAGAAACCATCAAGGATGAAAAAGACCCTTCTTGTCGGCGCTACGCCTGATCCTTCACGTTATGCTTATCTCGCTGCAAAAATGTTTTCGGAGAGGGAAGTAGACTTCGTACCGATCGGCATCAAGCAGGGGGAAGTTTTTGGGCGTGAAATTGTAGATCTGAGAACCAAGCCCGAAATAAAGGGCATCGATACCGTCACGCTCTACATCGGTCCTGCTCATCAGGAGGAGTGGATTGACTACTTGGTGGGCCTACAGCCCAAGCGGATTATTTTCAATCCCGGAACGGAAAATCCCACTTTTTTCGCACAGGCCAAGGAAGCCGGCATCGAAGTTCTCCCTGCGTGTACCCTTGTGATGTTGAGTACCCGGCAATATTGATTGCAGTCATCCGCTACGTCCGATTTTTTTCCGTGGAAACGTGCCATACCTACTTTGCTGCGAAGCTGGGATAAGTGACTTTTTTTGCCTAACTTGCGGAATCTAAAATTGAAGACAAAATCACCATTCTAAGCCCGTTTTGAGGGTTTTTTCCAAAAAATATGAGTGAAGAAAAAGATAAGAAGTCCGCGGATTACTCAGCGGATAACATCCAGATATTAGAAGGTCTGGAAGCGGTAAGAAAGCGTCCCGCGATGTACATCGGTGATATCGGCATCAAGGGTCTCCACCATCTCATTTGGGAGGTAGTCGACAACTCGATTGACGAAGCGCTCGCCGGGCACTGCGACACGATCCACGTCACCGTCCATGAGGACAACTCCATTACCGTGGAGGACAACGGTCGGGGCATCCCAACTGACATGCACCCCAAGGAGAAAAAATCCGCTTTGGAGGTCGTATTGACGGTACTCCACGCCGGCGGTAAATTCGACAAGGACACCTACAAAGTGTCTGGAGGTCTGCATGGGGTTGGCGTTTCCTGCGTCAACGCACTTTCTACTGACTTGAAAGCGACTGTGCACCGAAACGGGGTAATTTTCGAGCAGGAATTCAAGATCGGCGTGCCACAGTATCCCGCACGACAGATCGGAACTACCGACAAACGCGGAACAATCATCCATTTCAAGCCGGACGCGAGCATCTTTATCGTGACGGAGTACAAATACGAAACCATCGCCAACCGTCTCAGAGAGATGTCTTTCCTCAACGCGGGAATCAAGATCACGCTGACGGACCTGAGGGAAGTGGAAGATGGGAAGCCTAAGGAGGATGTGTTTTATTCCGAGGGTGGTCTGGTAGAATTTGTACAGTATCTGGATGAGACTCGGGAGAAAATCATCGACTATCCAATCTATATCGAGTCTGAGCAAAACGGAGTGCCGGTGCAGGTAGCGATGAACTACAACAGTTCCTATGCGGAAAATGTGGTCTCCTACGTGAATACCATTAACACCTACGAGGGTGGGACGCACGTGACAGGCTTTAGAAGGGCCCTCACAAGGACGCTGAAATCCTACGCGGACAAATCGGGGATGCTGGACAAGTTGAAGTTGGAGGTTTCCGGAGACGATTTCCGGGAGGGTTTGACAGCCGTTATTTCCGTCAAGGTGGCCGAGCCGCAGTTTGAGGGCCAAACCAAAACCAAACTGGGCAACTCTGATGTCGTTGGTGCGGTGGACAGTGCAGTTTCAGATACCCTCCAAAGCTGGTTGGAAGAGCATCCGAAGGAGGCCAAGACAATCGTGGGCAAGGTGATCCTTGCAGCTCAGGCACGTCATGCGGCAAGGAAAGCCCGCGAGATGGTCCAGCGAAAAAGCGTCTTGGGAGGCGGTGGCCTTCCTGGGAAACTTGCCGACTGTGCTAACTCCGATCCGACTATCTGTGAGCTCTACCTCGTGGAAGGGGACTCGGCGGGCGGATCTGCCAAACAGGGACGAGACCGGGATTTTCAGGCAATTCTGCCGCTCAAAGGTAAAATCCTCAACGTGGAGAAAGCCCATGAGCACAAAATCTACGACAACGAGGAAATCAAGAACATTCTGACTGCGCTTGGAGTGAAGTTTGGCACTGCCAACGATGACAAGGAACTTGACCTTTCCGGACTTAGGTATCACAAGATCATCATCATGACGGATGCCGACATTGACGGATCGCACATCCGCACGCTGATCTTGACCCTGTTTTTCCGATATATGAGACCGCTGATTGAGCATGGCTATGTGTACATTGCTTTGCCGCCTTTGTATCTCTTGAAAAGGGGCAAGGACGAGCGTTATTGCTGGACTGAGGAAGAAAGAAAGACACTGACTGCCGAAATGGCAAAGGATGGAAGAGAGGATAGTGTGGGCATACAGCGATACAAGGGACTCGGGGAGATGAACCCAGAGCAATTGTGGACGACGACAATGGATCCAAACGTGAGGTCAATCAAACAAGTTAACATCGAGTCCGCTGCCGAGGCTGACCACCTGTTCAGCATGCTGATGGGCGACGAGGTAGCTCCACGCCGGGATTTTATAGAGAAAAACGCAAAGTATGCGAAGATCGACACCTAACAAGAAAGGGGCTTTTTAGGCCCCTTTTTTTGAGTAATTTTGATTTTCCCGAAATATCTATGCGAGTTTTATTTTGATTTTGTATGAACAAGTTGACTGTTGGGGACAAATACGAATCCGTAATTCAAAAGAGTGATCTGGTCAGCCGAGATCTGAGCTGGGTGAAATTCAACGTGCGTGTACTGGACCAGTCCAAGAAAGCACATCGCTCTATTTTCGAAAAACTTAAATTTTTGGCAATTACAGCGTCCAACTTGGATGAATTTTTTATGATCCGGGTTGGCTCACTGTACAATTACCTGGACTATGACAAGGAGCGAATAGACTATTCCGGACTCAGGGAAGATCCTTTCAAGGCAAAATTGATGAAGGATTGCCAGCAATTTCACCAAGATCAGCACGAGCATTTTACCAAAGTGATCCTTCCCGGACTTCACGAGGAAGGCATCACTGTCTGTAATGTATCGAAGCTGACCGCTGAGGAGCAGGAAAAAGTGCGGCAGTATTTTCACAAAGCCATCTATCCTATGCTGACACCGATGGTCTATGACGGCTATCGAACCTTTCCCATTCTGATGAACAAGCTCCTCGTGTTCGGTGTCGTCACGACCAGTCCGGGGGAGCGAAAGGATATGCGCAAGATGAGCTTTGTGCAGATTCCCGCCAACATCCCACGGTTTTTTGAGCTGGAGCGGGAGAATTCCCTAACGCTCGTGCCCATAGAAGAGGTGATTCGGGAAAACATCGTCTCTCTCTTCAGAAATGTGGAAATCGAATCCATCACCTTGTTCAGGATTACCCGAAACGGGGATTTTTCCCTTGAGGAAAGTGAAGACATGGACGCGAATTTCCTAGAAGAGGTGAAGCGTAAGCTCATGGAGCGAAAAACCGGGCGGGTGGTCCGTATCGAAATCGAAGAGGGCTATTCCAAATGGATGCTGAATTCACTTTTGGAAAGATGGAACCTCCGGCCAGACTCCGTCTATTTGGTCAAAAGATCCAGCATGATTGACTTCACCGGGCTTTGGCAGATCGTCGGCAACAAGCGCTTTCGCGAGCGACTTCCCCAAAATCCCGAGCCCGTCAAACCGGTATCCTATCCCGAAGAAGGCACGGCGGATATCTTTGAGATACTGAAGGAAAAGGACATCCTGCTCCATCATCCATACAACAACATCGATTCCATCCTCGATTTGATCGAGAAGGCAGCGGACGATCCGGATGTGATGGCGATCAAAATGACAATCTACCGATTGGCAAAGGAGAGCCGGATTACCAAAACGCTTCTCCGCGCAGCGGAAAACGGAAAACACGTTTCGGTGCTTTTTGAGGTCAAAGCGCGTTTTGACGAGGAAAACAACATTCGAGAGGCCAAGAGGCTTCAAAAGGCGGGTTGTTTTGTGATCTATGGGATTTCTAATGTGAAAACCCACACCAAGCTGCTGCTGATCGTGAAGAAGGACGACTCGGAAATCACCCGGTACGTCCATCTCGGCTCCGGAAACTACAACGAGGACACAGCTCGGCTCTACACCGATATCGGCCTCCTGACGACTAACGAGACACTGGCCAACGATGTCTCCGAATTCTTTAATGTCATCACCGGGCATTCTGTACCCAGTACCTATCGCAACTTGATCACAGCTCCACGCGACATGCGAAAACAGCTGATTCAGTATATCGAGGAAGAGGCGGAGAATGCGAGAAACGGACTGCCCGCTGGGATCTTTATCAAGGTTAATTCACTGGAAGACTCCGAGATCATCTATGCGCTGTATCGCGCATCCCAGTCCGGCGTCACCATCAAACTCATTGTGCGGGGCATTTGTTGCCTGAGGCCTGGCAGGCCTGGACTGAGTGAAAACATACAGGTCCTTTCTATAGTAGGCGACTTCCTGGAACACAGCAGGATCTACCATTTCTACAACAATGGCAATACCCGGACCTACTCGGGAAGTGCGGACATGATGGTAAGAAGCTTTGACAAAAGACTGGAATCGCTCTTCAAGGTGGAGTCGCCTCTGCTCGAAAAGCAGCTGATGAATATCCTATCCTACAACCTTAAGGACAATGTCAACTCCTACGTGATGCAGGAGGACGGCACTTACGTTGCTAAGCATCCTATGGGCGATGAACCTGAGTTCAATGTCCACCGGGAGTTTTTCAAGGTGACCGAGGAGGAAGTAATGGCTGTGAAACTGGTGGAGGATGCTAAAATTGACAGTTGAGATATGTCCATCTAAAATGTTGGAAATTAGATCTATATGAGCGTGATCAAGTAGAGTTGATCTTTCATCCAAATGTTAAAGCCCCGAGACTATTCAGGTCTCGGGGCTTTTTAGTCCACTGATTTCCAGGATGTTCTAGGCACCTGTATCAGCTGCGGCGTGCAGCTTGCCCAGTTCTTGGTCGATGGTCCAGAGTCCGACCCCTTCCTCACCGATGATTTCGAAGAGTTCAAGTGCTCTGCGGGACATGGTCTCTTCCTCCCTTTGCTCAGTCACATACCATTGCATAAAGCTGAAGGTGGCGAAATCCTTTACAGAAAAGGCATGGTCCACTATGTTGTTGATGGATTTGGTCACCTTGATTTCGTGCTCCAAGATCAACTCAAAGACCTCCCGTAGTGAGTTGAAATTGTGGCGGATGCCCGTGATCTCCGGCTGTATGGCGTGCCCTCCGGCTTCATTTACGTATTGGAAGATCTTCATCATGTGCATGCGCTCTTCGTCCGCATGGGTGTACAGGTACTTGGCGGCATTGGCATAGCCCATCATGTGGCACCAAGAAGCCATCGAGAGGTAGTATGCGGAGGATTTGCCTTCCATTTCCACCTGTTTATTGAGCAAAGCCTCGGTATCCGGCAGCAGGGAACGCTGAAGCGTTACGATTTCTTTCTGTTTCATAGTTGATAAAATTAGATACTTAAACTTAACGAAATCGGGGCTTTTTCCATTCCCGACCGAAGCTTTTCGAATAGAATTTGAAATTGGTTTAATTTAACCCAGCTGCCTTATCTGGAAGCTGGCAGGGGAAACACCGCTAAACTCTCCGCGCCTGCGTCGGTGACTGACTGCACGGCAAAGAAATAGTTGTCCTTGGAGTAGGGCAGGGTCAGTGTGGTCTCCGTGGTGAAAAACTTTTTCTCCCACATAGGAGCGGAAGTCTCGCGCATCATGACATAGTATCCTTTCACTTTTCCGATAGTTGGGGCTTTCCAAACCAAGGTGGATTTATTGCTCAATCCCTGCACGCTGATCCGGACGTCTTCGGGTGCTCCGGCAGAGTTTGCAAGGGAAGCCGCTGCGGCAAGGTTGACCGCTGACACTTTCCTCAAGTATTCGAAATCCATGAATTCCGGCAGGTCGCCATATTGAATGCCGTTTTCCACCCTTACATTTTCATGCTGGTGGAGGAAGTTTTCGTTCATTTCGGACACGCGGATGGCTGTGAATCCATTCCTCAAAAATGGGGTTTGATCGCCGCCTCTGAGAAAACGATCCATTCGATAGATCAGCTTGACCTCCATTTGATCGACGTAGCGCTCGCCGACTTCCTTGATGTAGCGGGCAAGCTGCCGGGATTTGCTGTCGTTTTCGGCACCGGAAGACCTGCGGGCGGCGGCTTCCTGCTCCGTCTCGGCAAGGGCGATGGTTTCTGAGAAAATCCTCACCTTCGTATTGTCGCTGATGAGGGTTTCCGAGGAGTTGCTATTGCCAATGATGTCGTTGTTGAGGACGCCGGCGATGTTCCATCCTTCAGCCTTGGCTTTGTCAGCGAGGTAGCTTGCGCCCTTTAGTCCCTGCTCTTCCCCCGTAAATGCGACAAACATCACAGTTGCGGAAAATTCCGACTTTGCCATCACCCTCGCCAATTCCATAACCGCGGCAACGCCACTGCCATCGTCATTGGCACCCGGGGCTCCGCCGGTAGCGTCCATCACATCTTTGTTTCTGGAATCCAAATGGCCGGAGATAATGAAAATACGGTCATCCGCGGGGTTGACGCCCTTTAGCGTAGCGATCACATTGGCGACTTCCGAGTCTGCAGTGATCCGGCGTCCGTCTGCAGGGATAGTGAAGTTTTCAATTTTTGCCGTCATGCGACCGCCTGAAGCATTCGCAAAGGAATTGAACTTGGACAAAACATAGCGATGTGCTGCAGGCATCCCGTTTTTTTCGTCTTTGCTTAGTGTATGTCTGGTGTTGAAAGCCGCCAAGTCATGGATGTATTTTTTGAGGGAATCCGAAGACACCTCTGCGACCAGTTTTTCGATTTCTGGATTTCTATGGACAACTGTCTGGGCATCTGCCGTCCAGAGGATGGGTACTAGAAAAAGGGTGAATAAAATTTTGTGCATAGTAGTTTGGTTTTAACCTTAACCCTAAATTTATCGGAATAGCCCTAAACCCAAGCATATTTTATATGAACAGCTTTGCACTGCCCCAAACCGGGACATATCCTTCTTTTTACCATACCTATATTTCCAAAGTCTCCGAAGAGAATTATTTGGAGCTGATACTTCGTCAGGTCAATGAAATACGTGATCTGTTCCAGTCCAAGGAAAAGGGTTGGGATACCTTGGCCTACGAACTTGAGAAATGGACGCCGAAGGAAATTCTAGGCCATATCATCGACACGGATCGAATTATGACCTTCCGGGCCCTTTGTTTTTCGCGGGGAGACCAAAATCCCCTTCCAGGTTTTGACCAAGATCCCTACGTGGTCAATGCAGGCTATGCCAAGGTTCCAACCGAATTGCTTCTTGCCGATTTCGAAGCCGAAAGAAAGGCCTTGGCCACCTTGCTTATGACGATGGATGAATCGGTGCTGGACAATGTAGGCAACGCCAACGGAAACCCGATTTCCCCCAGGTCCCTGCTTTGGATCATACCAGGCCATTTCATCCATCACATCACTATCCTCAAAGAAAGGTACTGAGCCATGCAGATTCCGATAGCAATTATTGACGCCTTTACCGACAGGGCTTTTTCCGGGAACCCTGCGGCTGTTTGCCTTCTGTATGACGATCTTTCCGAACAACAAATGCAGGCAATAGCGATGGAGATGAACCTCAGCGAGACTGCATTTGTCAAGGGAACTGGAGAGCAAGGGCTGTTTTCCTTAAGATGGTTTACTCCCACGGTCGAGATTGACCTTTGCGGCCATGCCACCTTGGCTTCGGCATTTTGGATGATCCAGTCAGGCTGGGCGGACGGCCTGGAGGTGATCCGTTTCCAAACTCGAAGCGGGGAGTTGCGGGTGAGAAATACAGAAGGGAGGCTCACAATGGATTTTCCCCTGATTCCGACTTTTGTCGATACCCATCCTCGATTCAGCTCGGAGCTGTTTGGCAATAGGATAGTCCACGCTGCCCAGTTGAAGAGAACTTGGATTTTTGAACTGGAAAGCGAAACCGCCGTTCGCGAGTTTGTTCCGGATTTTGGGGAAATCGCCGAAAACAGCGAGCTCGGATTTGTGATCACTGCAAAGGGTGACGGAGAATACGATATGGTGAGCCGCTTCTTTGGACCAAACGTGGGTATCAACGAAGATCCCGTTACTGGCTTCGTCCATTGCGCTCTGGTCGACTACTGGAACCAAAAAACGGGAAAGACCCAATTCAAGGCTTTTCAGGCGAGCACTCGTGGAGGGGAACTTCTGCTGGAAAAGCATGACGACAGGGTGCTTATCAGTGGTAACGCGGTGAAAGTTTTGGTTGGAACCCTGGAATTTTCCTGAATTTTATGCAGTCAACGCCGGTTTCGAGAACCCATCGCGTGAGAAAAGTGATCAAGCGGATCACGGACTACTGGTTGAATGACGCCAGTTTTGTGGTCTTGCTTGTTGCGTTGGTTTTTACCGTTTTTGTACTTCCCATCCTAATAGACTATGAGCACGTCAGTATGCTCTTTGTCAACGTGGTGTTTATGTTCCTCTTTTTTACCGGGATCTGGTCCTCAGACAACAGGTTTTTGGTCATGCTCACCACACTTCTTTTCTTAGCCCAGCTCGTGCTGAGGATTCTCAGGTTCAGTGAACTTCCGGTCGAATTCTATTTCTTGGAGAGGCTCGTGGGTTTGTTTAATATGATGGTATTCATATTTCTGAACATCAGGCTTTTATTCCGAGACTATGAAATCAATCTTTACCGAATCATCGGGGCGATCAACGTCTATCTTCTGGTTGCAATTTTGGGGGCTTTTGCCTTGGAGCTGATTCAGATCAGCATTGGTTCATCTATCTCCGGGGTGGAGGGACAGGTGGCCGCCAAAGAACTCCGTGGTGTGGATCAGGACTTCTCTACCTACATCTACTTCAGTCTGGTTTCGCTTACAACGGTTGGATTCGGGGACTACACACCGGTGAACATCATGTCCAAGATGCTGGCGGTGATGCTTTCCACGACCGGGATTCTATATCCTGCGGTGGTGATCGCCAAATTGGTCGGGTCTAGCAACGGAGAAAAGCGGTAAGAATGCCCGCTCCTGTAAAAAGCGCTGGGACTAGTCGGCATTACTGCTTAATTTTTGAATAAACTTAGAAACCACACCTTATGAAGAAAATCTACCTGAGCATGTTGTTGCTCTTGTGCTACGGATTGGCTTGGTCGCAGACAGAGCGAAGAATAGAAGTTGAAACCAAGGTTGAAACCACCGCAGAGGTCACCATTAAGGGAAAGCGCGTTCCCTACAAAGCTACCGCCGGCACCCAGCCGGTTTGGGATGAGAAGGGAGAACCCATCGCATCGCTTTTCTACACCTATTACGAAAGAACAGACGTAAGCGACAAGGCCAAGCGCCCATTGGTCATCAGCTTCAACGGTGGACCGGGATCGGCATCGATCTGGATGCACTTGGCCTATACAGGCCCAGTTATCCTCAATATCGACGATGAAGGCTATCCGGTTCAGCCCTATGGCACCAAGTCCAACCCACATTCTATCCTGGACGTGGCAGACATCGTCTATGTGGATCCGGTCAACACAGGCTATTCCCGAATGATCAAAGAAGATACACCCAAGGCGACTTTTTTTGGGATCAATGCCGATATCAAATACTTGGCTGATTGGGTAAACACGTTCGTGACAAGAGCGAATCGCTGGGCTTCTCCAAAGTACTTGATCGGGGAGAGCTATGGTACCACCCGGGTCGCCGGTTTGGTTTCCCAGTTGCAAAATGCCCACTGGATGTATTTCAATGGAGTGATCTTGGTATCCCCGACGGATATGGGCATCGAACGCGAGGGCCCAGTGAAAATGGCAAATTATTGGCCATATTACGCGGCGACAGCTTGGTATCACAAGGCTTTGCCAGCGGATCTACAGAGCAAAGATCTCGACGAACTCCTTGCGATCGTGGAGCCTTTTGCACTTAACGAAGTTCTCCCTGCAATGACCAAGGGCGGGATGCTTTCCGATACCGAAAGGGATGCCATTGCCACCAAAATGGCCTACTATTCCGGATTGAGCAAGGAAGCCATTTTGCAATATAACCTGATGGTACCGACCAGCTTTTTTTGGAAAGAGCTATTGAGAGAGCGGGATGGCATGACAGTGGGCCGACTCGACAGCCGATACAAGGGTTTTGACCGCATGGAAGGCGGAGATCGGTATGATTTTGATCCAGCACTTACTAGCTGGAACCATGCTTTTGCTCCGGCATTCCAAGTATATGCGAAGAATACACTCAAATTCAACACCGATCTGACCTACAACCTCTTTGGTCCCGTCCATCCTTGGGATCGAAGCAACGAAACCACTGGCTATGATTTGGGAACCGCAATGCGCCAAAATCCATATCTCCACCTCATGGTTCAATCGGGTTACTTCGACGGGGGAACTGATTACTTCAATGCCAAATACAGCACCTGGCACATCGATCCAAACGGGAAGATGAAGGACAGGATCGATTTCAAAGGCTATCGTTCCGGCCATATGATGTACTTGCGTGCGGAAGATTTGGCGACATCCAATGAAGACATTCGCCAGTTTATCCAGAAGTCGGCGGTGGCGCCTGACCAGCCAGCTAAATACTAATAGCGGCTATCCGGTTATCAAATGGTTCAGGTGCTCGCGCTTGAACCATTTTTGTTTCGAATGGCAAGAAGCGGAAAACACCTCCGCCAGGCAATCCTGGTTTCATTCCCGTTAGAACCGGATTATGCACCTGTATTGGAAGAATTTTCCGGTCCTACACGAAATGTTTTTCCCATCCACCACTTTGGCTTAGATTCAATAGATCATATAGACCATCAACTAGACCTATATTTATGATACACCAAAGAATTTTACTTTTGCCGGTGTTCCTGTTTTGCTTCACTTATGCGGTAGCACAGGAGAAAAAGCCGGTTCAGCTAAGTGATTTGACCAAAATCGTGACCGTCAGTGATCCGGAGATCACGCCCGACGGCCAGGTGATTTTTGTGAAAAGCTACATGGAGGCCGGAAAAGAAGGAGAGTATGACTACAAAAGCCAAGTCGTAAGACTCAAGCTCTCTGATCCCGCGCAGCAGCAGGTGCTCAACAGTCCCAGCTATGACCTCTCGGGGTTTGTGCTTTCACCTGACGGCAAAAGTCTGGCTTTTACGAAAACCTGGGAAGGTAAGCCACAAATCTGGATTTTGCCGCTGGATGGGGGCGAGGCACAAGTCCTGACTTCCGAGAAAAGCGGCGCTTCCTCGCCGGTCTGGTCTCCCGAAGGAAAGAAAATACTTTACTCCTTTTCGACCCCGCTGTGGGCTATGGAAGAAGAGCCGGCTTGGCCCAATCCTAGGCCGGGGCGCAGCTATGGGGATGAACCAAACTATGCTGCGATCAAGGAAGGCTTGGCAAAAGAAGAGACCAAGCCCAACATGGACGGAAGCGTAGCCGAGCTTCGAGCTTGGCTGGCGAAAAATGCCTCCAAAAACAATCCCAGAGTCATCGACCGTCTGAATTTTCTAGGAGAGCGTGGTTTGTCTACCGACGTCAGTTTCCGCCATCTTGGAGTGGTAGATGTGGCTACGAAGAAAAGCACTCCGCTGACTTCCGGCTACCAGAATTTTGGCAGCGGCTCATGGTCACCGGATGGGACTTTTATCTTGGCCACAAGTGTGAAGACTGACGAGCATCCCGACATGACATTTGAGCTGGATTCGGATATTTATAAGATTTCGGTGGCCGACCAGAGCACCTCGGTGTTTCTCACGCTGGATAAACACCGGTTTTCAGAAGCCACTTTTTCGCCTGATGGCAAGTTGGTCATGGTGTCGGGTCAGAATACCGAGGACCGGTCCTTCAACCAGAGTTTGATCGGCGTGGTAAACCCTGATGGGAGTGGTCTCAAGTGGTTTACCGAGAAATTGGACCGAAGAGTCGGAGGGGCGAAGTGGTCAGATGACAGCAAATCGATCTATTTCGCTGGGCCAAACCAAGGCGGCGTGACGCTGTACAAAAGCGAGGTCGGCAGCGGAAAGACCACTGAGGTGATCTCCGGACCGGTCGGAGTCAGCGGTTTTGACATTCATGGGGACCAGCTTGTTTACGCTTTGACGAAAGTGGCCGATCCCAGTGAGCTTTATGTGTCTGATTTGAGTGGAAAAGGGGAGAAAATGCTCACCCAGTTCAATACACCCTGGCTTGCTGAGCGTTGGGTATCCGAGCCGGAAGCCCACCAGTTTCAGCAGGATGGCTTCACAATCGACTATTGGGTGATGCCGCCTTTTGGCATGGAGAGTGGGACCGAATATCCGACGGTTCTGGAGATGCACGGTGGCCCTACTGCCATGTGGGGGCCTGGCGAATCCAGCATGTGGCACGAGTTTCAGGTTCTGGCAGGCCGGGGCTATGGCATTGTCTACGCCAATCCCCGTGGTAGCGGAGGCTATGGCAAAGACTTTCAGCGCGGCAACTACCGTGATTGGGGCGATGGTCCCGCAAAAGACGTATTGACGGCATTGGACAAAGCGGTGGAGGAATACGAATGGATAGATGAAGATCAGCTGGTCCTCACTGGAGGGTCTTACGCAGGCTATCTGACAGCATGGATCGTCGGCCATGACCATCGCTTCAAGGCTGCGCTTACCCAGAGGGGAGTCTATGATCTGACCTTCTTCATGGGGGAGGGGAATGCCTGGAGACTGGTGCCTAACTACTTTGGCTATCCTTGGGAAGAGGGGGTAAAAGAAATTCTGGACTACAATAGCCCACAGTCCTACGTGCAAAACATCCAAACGCCTTTGATGATTTTCCATGGAGACGTGGATCTCCGAACGGGCGTGAGGCAGTCGGAACTGCTTTACAAAAGTTTAAAAATTCTCGGAAAGCCCGTAGAATATGTACGCTATCCCGATGAGGGGCATGAGCTTTCCCGCTCGGGAAACATCCATCGGAGAATGGACAGAATCGGAAGAATCGTAGAATTCTTTGAGAGATATGTTACCCATCCCTAGTCTCAGGGATAGAAGTAAGCAAACACGAAAGGTCTAAGCCAACTGGCTTAGGCCTTTTCTTTTTGCAGGCGGGTCAAATGCCCACCGCTGCCCTGAAGCTGGAAAAATCCGTAATTGGCTCTTTTGACCCGATTAATTGACCTAAAGATCCAAAGAGCTCAGGCAGTTTTTTGCCTTCTTTCCGCAAATATTGTATCGAGCTTGCCCCCTCTGATTTGGAAAGTTTTTCCTGGCGTTGGCCTTTGATCAGGGGATGGTGGTAAAAGGTCGCGGAGGAAAAGCCTTCAGCGCCTATGATTCTCGACAAATCAAGTTGTGCCAAAGTAGAACTGTATAAGTCACTCCCGCGAACAATAAGATCCACCCCAAAATGGACATCGTCCACGACCGAGGTCAGATGATAGGCTGGAAGCCGGTCTTTTTTTCTCACGATATAGAACGCCGTATCCTTGGGGATTAGCTCGCTTGTCTTTTGTTGGGGATACTCGGTAAACTTCACAAAATCGGATTCTTGGGTATCCACTCTCCAGGCTGTCTCTGGTCTATCCAAAGCGTATTTTCTATCTAGGCACTGTCCCAAGTAATACCCGGAGGAATCCAGCTGTTGGATTTTTTTTCGGGAGCAGTCGCAAGCGAAGACTTTTCCGCTTGCTTCCAGGGTTTGAAAAGCAGCCTCGTATTTCCCCATCCTGTGGATTTGGGACCATTCGGTTTCAAATTCCGTCAGGTTTTTTGGTCCCAATTCAATTTTGATCTCCAGGAAATCCAAGGTTTCGAAGATGTCCTCGACGTACTCGGGTCGGTATCTTTCCCTGTCCAAGTCGTCGATTCGCAGCAAGATTTTAGCCCCATGTTTTTCGGCCAAAGCTTTGGTGACTAGGAAGGAAAAGGCATTTCCCAGATGCAGAAATCCGCTAGGGGTGGGGGCGATGCGGGTCAGGCTGAATTTCATCCTGCGAAAATAGGGAAAGCAAGCGGTGATTTCATTGCCACTTCCCGATAGTGTTTAAGTTACTTTAACGGCTTTGGTTTCCAGTCCATCTGGCAATAAGGTATTTTGCATTCGAAATGAGAGCCCTTGTTTTTCTTTTGATTTTCTTCAGCGTCGTCTTTTGTGCGAATGGCCAATCCAGTTTTTCGGGCAATGTGCTGGATGCTTTTGACAAAAAGTACTTGGAGGGTGTCACTGTCGGGATTACCGGAAAGGGCACCACCACCACCAATTCCAGGGGGTACTTTTCCTTGGATGGAGCGGAGGGGGATACACTTCGACTCAGTTTTCCTGGCTTTATCGATCATCAGGTCGTTTTGGGAGAGGATCGTTTTCTCTTGCTCCAGATTCAGGACCAAGCTCGGTTGCTTCCGACTTTTCAGGTAGATGCAGAGCCGTATCGGTTTCGATTCAAAGACGGAAAACTATACCTGGCCGAAGATGAGCCAGAGCAGTCCCGCCGATTGAGCAGCGGCGTGAGTGCCGGAATCGCGCAAAATGCCGATCTCACCCCTGGTTTTGCAGTTTATGGGGTTTTGAGTTCCTTGACCAAAAGAAACAGAGAGCTGAGGAAATATGAGGAGAAGCTGGAGTGGATCCGGCGTCGACAGGGTTACTTGGAAGTCATCGATTCGGAAGCTATCCGAAAAGAGCTAATGGATTCCTACAGTATGGATCGGGAGGATTGGGACCAAATGATTGTCCGCTTCAACGAATTTCATCTGGAACACGAGTTTCTGGATTGGCCAAAAGAGCGCGTGGAGGCGAGTTTGCAGGAGTTCGTTCGCCTCGAATCCTATCTGGGCAATTAGGTTTTTCGCTTGAAAGACCAGGTGACGAAGAATTTTGCGACCGTTTCCCCAGAGGGACTTTTTCCGGTCGAGACCATCGTCAGTTTTCCTGTTTGTCCTGGTTCTAAGCTCTCGACCAAATCAAAGAGCTCTGCTCCCTGACTACATGAAAAAGTGATTTTTGCGTCGGCTTTTTTGGAATATTCAGCCCGGAAGTCAACCACCAACATGCTAAAAGCGCCCCGGCCTGCCAAGGCTAGCTGCCCCAGCGCACCGGTACTCAGCTCCGCAGCACCCGCTAGCGCCGCAAAGTAGATGGACTTGAATGGATTTTGGGTCCTCCAAGAATAGGGTATACTTACCTCGCAGCCTTCCGAGTCGAGTTTTTCAATCCTTAATCTCCAAAAAATCGCCGAGGGAAGTTTGAGCAGCATGGCAAACCAAAAGACCAAGGGCTTGGTCATCTTGCGTTGGTAGGCTTGGGCGGCTTCCGAAAGGCGCGGGGCGGCTAGTTGACTTTCCATAGGGGGAGATTTTACTCCAAAATACTAAAATTAGCCTTGCTCTGGAACCTTGGTATCGTTTTTGAAATTCTGAGCCTAAAACAATCCACCATGAAAAAGATAATTTCAATTTTTGCGATGGGGCTATTGGTCTACGCTTGTGCCAAAGTACCCCTCACCGGCCGGAGCGCACTTGCTGTGGTCTCCAATGATGAGATCCAGCCGCTAGTCAACGAAGAGTATAAAAAGGCATTGTCCGCCGATAAGACGCTGACGGCTACCGCGGACGGCCAAAAGGTTGTCCGGGTAGGAAAGAAAATGGCTGCTGCGGTCGAATCTTTTTTGATCTCTGAAGGATATCAGGACTTGGTCGATGACTTCGCGTGGGAATTTAACCTTTTGGAAAGCGAGCAAGTGAACGCTTGGTGTATGCCTGGCGGGAAAGTGGCTTTCTACACCGGAATCATGCCGATCACCAAAGACGAAACCGGAATTGCCGTGGTCATGGGGCATGAGATTGCCCACGCGGTCGCATCGCATGCCAGAGAGCGAATGTCAAATGCCATGGCTATCAATCTGGGTTTGACGGCTTTTTCCACTGCCTTAGGCCAAAATCCGACAATGATGGAGCAGATTTTACTTCAGTCTGTCGGTATGGGAAGTGAACTTGGGATGCTGAGCTTCTCCAGAAAGCATGAGCTGGAAGCCGACGAAATGGGTCTGATCTTCATGGCCATGGCCGGTTACGACCCGCGTCAGGCTCCGGTATTTTGGGAGAGGATGTCCGCTGCAGGAGGAGAGGCTCCACCTGAGTTTTTGTCCACGCACCCCGGGCCAAACAGACGTATTGAGCGCCTCAATGCCAACATGCCCAAAGCGCTGGAGTACTATAAGCAGTAGGCAGTCAACATTAATTAGCTATCAGTGGTCAGTAGGTAGTTCCAGAAACTACCCACTGACCACTGCTTATTTCATCCCAAATCCTCTTAGTTTCACTTGGGTAAGTTTACGCTTGGTATCTAGCGGGAAATCGCCTTTCATCATCCATTCGTAATAGCCTGGCTCTTCTTTCAGCGCCTGTTCGATGGTCTTTCCCTTATGTTTGCCAAAATTGAAGATCTCCTGGCCCTGGGAGTTGAAGACAAATCTACCCGCAAGGTCAACCATTTTTTCATTGACCATTTCATGGATTTTCCTCATGTCGTTGGTGAAAATCCCCACCTTTTTTCCCTGCAGATCTTCGATTTCCTCTCCTTGGTACCGCTCGACTTGGGCTTGGAACACATCCAGCGTAGCCAAGGTGTCGGCCTCCGCACTGTGGGCATTTTCCAGCGTACGGTTGCAATAGAATTTGTAGGCTGAGCTAAGGTTTCTTTTTTCCATCAGGAAAAAAATCTTTTGCGCATCGAGCAGATTTCTATGATCCAGGTCGAAGTCGATGCCCACACGGAGAAACTCTTCCACCAATAGCGGGATGTCATACTTCAACACATTAAATCCACCCAAATCGGCAGTCCCGATAAACTGCTGTACCTCGCGCGCGATATCCTTGAAGGCGGGTTCGTTTTTTACATCCTTATCATAGATGCCGTGAATAAGTGAGGCTTCCAAGGGTATTGGAATACCGGGATTGACGCGTTTGGTGTAGATTTCCCTTCCTTCGTCGGGATGGAGTTTGACGATGGAGATTTCTACGATTCTGTCTGTGCCGACATTGGTACCGGTAGCTTCCAGATCAAAAAATGCAATGGGGTTTCTCAGATTAAGCTTCATTAGAGTTGAATTTTGCCTTCAAAGGTTCGAGATCTAAGTTGTCATAGTTTCCCGAACTCATCATCAGCAGGTTCGTATTGGCGTAATTTTGTGTTTCAAGATACTCTTTTAACGCGGTGCTTTCGGTAAAGAGCATCAAATCTGGTCTTTTAAATCCTTTCCGGAGCGTGGCCTCGTCCATGAGTTCCAGCTTTTTCATCGCGACAGCATGGGGATTCAGGTAAATGAGCGCCAGGTCAGCCTCCTCCATCGAATTGGCATAATTGGGAAGAAAATCCTTGTTGAGCGAAGAGTAGGTGTGAAGCTCCTGAACGGCGATTAGACGACGCTCAGGAAATTGGTTTTTTACGGCGTTGACGGTTGCCTTCAGCTTGGAAGGCGCATGGGCAAAATCCCTGAAGAGGATGCCGTTCTTGCCTTTGACTAATATCTCCTGGCGTTTTGCCGCACCCTTAAAGCTGGGGATGGACCGGTAAAACTGCCCGTTGGACAATCCCAAGGCCCTGCATATTTCCAGCGCACCCTGGAGGTTTTGTAGGTTATGATCGCCAAATATCTCGATTTCCACCGGGCCTGATGGAGTTTCGAGAAAGGTTTTACCGTCTCGGATTTTGGCCGGGTGTGCGCTATAGGGAGTTTTTTGACCGAAGGTCGAAGACTGCTCTGCAGCCTTTTTTACCAAAGGATCGGCCCCGCAGTAGATCAGCTCTCCGCTCTCGGGAGTATTGTCCATAAGCTTTGAAAACTGGGCCTTGTAATCCTCAAAATCCGGGAAGACATTGAAGTGGTCCCAAGCTATCCCGCTAACCAACAC
>CAZTJM010000025.1:27510-40150 GCA_964613865.1 uncultured Limnohabitans sp.
GTGGAAAAACTTAGGGGTGCGGTCGATTGGAGAGGTGAGGTATTCGTCGCCTTCGATGATGATCACTGGGGCATCGGACAGTCGCACCATCAGTTCGAAGCCTTCGATCTGCGCTCCTACCAAATAGTCAAAATCCACCTTTTGGTCTTTCAGGACATGGAGGATCATGGAGGTGATGGATGTCTTTCCGTGAGAGCCCGCGATTACGATGCGCTTTTTATCCTTGCTCTGGTTGTAGATAAATTCTGGGAAGGAATAAATCGGAACGCCCAATTCCTGGGCGCGGATCAATTCGGGATTGTCGATTCTGGCATGCATTCCCAGGATGATACCATCCAAGTTTTCCGTGATTTTTTCGGGAAACCATCCATAAGCCGAGGGCAGGATGCCCGCTTTTTCCAGGCGAGTACAGGAGGGTTCATAGATTTCGTCGTCCGAGCCACTTACCTGATAGCCTTTTTTGACCAAGGCAAGGGCCAGATTGTGCATGACTGCTCCACCGATGGCGATGAAGTGGTATTTTTTCATAGATGAAAAGTGGGGTATTTGCTTTACCCGCCAAACTTAAAAATAAAAAGCGGCTGCTCAGGGGCTAATCTTTTTTCATTTTGGAGTTTTTTTGAGCGCTTGGCTTTTTGTCTATTTTCGGGCAGAATTTGCCAAAAAATGCTCGAAGACAAGTACGCCTACCTGATACTTTCCCTGCTATACATGCTAGCTTGGCTAGTAGTGTATGTGAAAAATCCCTGGAAAAAAGGGATGATCAAAGTGTGCGCGATAGGCGGGCTGATGGGAGTAGTGGCCGAGGTTTGGTATTTCTACGACTATTGGCGGCCGCCGACTTTGTTTGGTGTAGGGATTGTCGGAATAGAGGATTTTATCATCGGTTTCGCCATGTTTGGCGTAGGGGGCTATATACATTCTTCCTTTACCAAAAGGGAAATTGATTTTGAGTACCAGACTCCCGCCAAGAACCGGGATTTCTTCTATCTCTGGCTGATCGGATGCCTAAGTTTGACCTTCTTTACCTTCGTGGTCAAGATCCATTCTGGATACACCACCTTCTTGACCTTTCTGGCTTTGTCCATCTACATTTGGATACAGCGACCCGATTTGATCGGGATTTCTCTGATCTCGGGAGGAGCCGTGATGCTGATCACGCTTGTGATCTATTATATCACTTTCCGGATCCTGTTCCCGCATTTTTGGGATGCCTATGGGATGCTGGACGATACCTACATGGGGGCGACGGTAGTAGGAATCCCACTCTCCGAGATTCTGTGGCACTCCAGCTGGGGTATGCTCTGCTCGATGTTTAGAGGCTACCGCAATGGTGTTTATTTCAAAGACAGTCCCCGATAGGGGCTTGATTATTGCTGAGGAGTACATGTTGATAAGTTTTGTAAAACTTGTTCAAAACTCTTGCTTTTCAGCCGATACATTTGTTCCATGACCGAAAATCCCAACCAACCCCGAATTATCCGGAAAAAGCCCACTTTTGACAATCCCACGAGTTTTATGGGGAAAATTCCGCCTCAAGCGGTGGAACTGGAAGAGGCGGTGCTGGGGGCATTGATGCTGGAAAAGGATGCGCTGACCAACGTGATCGATATCCTGAAGGTGGAAAGCTTTTACAAGGATTCGCACAAGGTGATCTTTCAGGCCATCCTGGATCTTTTCACCGAAAGCCAGCCCATAGACTTGCTCACGGTCACTACCCAGTTGCGCAAAAGTGGGACCTTGGAGATCGCTGGAGGGGCTTTTTATGTCACCGAACTGACGTCCAAGGTTGCCTCAGCCGCCAACATAGAATACCACGCCAGGATCATCACCGAACAGTCCATCAAACGTGAGTTGATCCGTATTTCTGGCGAAATCCAAAAAGACGCCTTTGAAGATACGACTGACGTTTTTGAGCTTCTGGACAAGATGGAGCAGTCGCTGTTTGAAATTTCGGAAAAAAACATCCGGAAAAACTACTCCGACATGCGCTCGATCATGCGGGATGCGATCAAGGAGCTAGAGGAAAAAAAACACCAAAAAGACGGTCTTACGGGTGTGCCGTCAGGTTTCACGGCGCTGGATCGCGTGACCTCCGGCTGGCAAAAATCCGATTTGGTCATCATTGCGGCACGTCCCGCGATGGGAAAGACAGCTTTTGTACTGTCTACCTTGAGAAATGCCGCGGTCGATCACAACAGGCCAGTGGCGATATTTTCCTTGGAAATGTCCTCCGTACAGCTGGTCAACCGTCTGATCTCCTCGGAGGCAGAGTTGGACTCAGAAAAAATCAAGAAGGGCTCCCTCGCCGACCATGAATGGGCGCAGCTGGTGCACAAGACGGCCAAGTTGTCCAAAGCACCGCTTTTCGTGGATGACACGCCGGCTTTGTCCATCTTGGAGCTTCGAGCAAAATGTAGAAAACTGAAAGCCCAGCACGACATCCAAATGGTCGTAATCGACTACCTACAGTTGATGTCCGGAGATACCAAAGGCGGAGGGGGAGGAAACCGCGAACAGGAGATTGCGAGTATTTCCCGTGCTCTTAAGAAGATTGCCAAGGAGCTCAGTATCCCGGTTATTGCTCTTTCACAGCTTTCCCGAGCGGTAGAAACTCGGGGTGGAGATAAGCGCCCCCAACTGTCCGACTTGAGGGAATCCGGAGCTATCGAGCAGGATGCGGATATGGTTATGTTCCTTTATCGCCCTGAGTACTATGGGATCACCCAGGATGAAGACAATAATTCTACAGCTGGCGTAGGAGAAGTTATCATCGCCAAACACCGAAATGGCTCACTGGAGAACGTGAAACTCCGATTTATCGGAAAATACACCAAGTTTTCAGATTTGGATTCGGGCATCAGTTATGGTGGAAGCCAGTCCCCTGAGGTCGCATATTCCCATAAGTTTACCTCTGGTGCTTCTGGCGTTTCCGCTTTTGATAGCGGGCAGACCATCAAGCTGAGCAGCCGGGCAAACGAGGACGATATCGATGATGTATTCAAAAGCGACAGCGGCCCAGCACCTTTTTGATTAGCTAGAACTTAGACATAGAATCGGGTTTTGAGATTGCGAATTGAATCTTTTATCCGTAATCAATAAGTCCACTTGACTTAGCCGCCATGAGAGGAATTATCCTAAACCGGGAACTCGAACCAAAGATTGAATTAGCCGCAATGCCCGATCCGCAATTGGATGCCGGCGAGGCATTGGTTCGAATCAAAGCAGCCGCGCTCAATCACCGGGATGAGTGGTGTCGCCAGGGACTTTATCCCAATCTGACAGATGGGGTAGTCCTTGGCTCCGATGGGGCAGGCATTGTAGAGAAGGTGGCGGATCCGGCAAACTCCGCTTGGATCGGGAAGGAAGTGATCATCAATCCCTCGATGTTTTGGGGGAGTGACCAGCGTGCGCAATCCAAGGACTTTAAGATTCTGGGGATGCCCAGAAACGGGACTTTGGCAGAATTTATCTCCATACCGGTGGATCGACTCCACGAAAAACCCGCACATCTTTCTTGGGAGGAAGCGGCAGCCTTGCCATTGGCGGGCCTTACCGCTTATCGTGCCTTAGTATATCAGGGACAAGCGACAGCGGGAGATCACGTGTTGGTGACCGGCATCGGAGGAGGAGTAGCGCAGTTTGCCGCGCAATATGCAGTAGCCTTAGGAGCAAAACTTTCAGTCAGCAGCAGCAGGAATGCTAAACTTGAAAAAGGGAGGAGCCTGGGAGCGGAACAGGTCTACAACTACCTCGATCTTAGCTGGGTCGATCAGGCGGTGGAAGCTACTGGGGGATTTGACGTGATCATCGACGGAGCAGCGGGGGATTCGCTCAACCAGCTGATTCACGCCTGTAAACCCGGGGGTAGAATCGTGCTTTATGGAGCGACTACGGGATTGCCGGGAAAGCTGGAGGCGAGAAAGGTCTATTGGAACCAACTGAAAATCATGGGCTCAACGATGGGTTCGGACCGCGATTTCCAGGAAATGCTCGGCTTTGTGAAGGCCAGGAACATCAGCCCCGAGATCGATCGAGTTTTTAAGTTTGATGAAGCGGCCCAAGCTTTTGACCGGATGAAAGCAGGCGACCAGTTTGGGAAAATCGTCCTTACCCCTTGATCTCCTCGTAGGTTTCGCTGAACTCTTTCCTCGCGACGCGATAGATCTCGCTTTTGTCGGTCGGCGCAACCAAAAAATCACCCGGCTTAACGACAATGGATTCTTTCCATGGTGCCTGAAACTCCATAATGTCAGTGGCCCCAAATTTCCCCAAGTCCTTTTCCGAGACGTTGTAGGCATAGATTTCCCCTACCGGCCGATAGCAGCCCCAGCCATCGCCCAGAGAGTGGAGTAGGATGTACTTTTTTTGGAACGTTTCCGCTTTGATCAAATAGCTTTCCTTGGCGGAAGTCTGGTTTTCCACCAGCCAATCACCCTTTTGGGCCGTGTTTTTCGTTTCTACCCCATCGCTGGTGAGGGTGACGACATGCAGTCCGGGCTCTGCTTTTTTGGCGCGGATGAGGCTTTTTTTTCTGAAACGTTTTCCCCGCGCTTCCATCAGCGGCAAAAAGTGGGCAAGCATCTCTGTCTGGGTGATCATGGGCAGAATGTTGGTTTTGGTTTTGAGAATTTCAATTTAGGAAAATGACGGTCAATTCAACAAAGGGCAGTCCAAATTCACCTTTTTGGTATTTATTCAATCCAGGTCATTCTCAAACAGAAAATTCTGGTAAGCGTTTTTGAGCTCCTTTTGGGCTTTTTGTTCATTCTGTTCGCTAGCCAGATCGATCCCTTTTTCGAATGTTTCTTTCGCTTTCTCCAGTTGATCCAGCTCGGCAAAGAAATGGGCGGCAGGGAAGTAGACTGGGAGATAGTCGGCGTGTTTTTCGAGGAGAAAATCGAACAGCTTTTGGGCCTCTTGGAGATCCTTTTCCCGAAGCTCCAGAGCCAAAGCGTAATAGTTGAAGGGGTTTTCTGGCTCTTCGTCTATAAAGTCCCTCAGTATGCGAAGTCTGTCCAAATAGCCCATGAATAGTTTTTTTAATTAGCTGTAGCCTGTTATTTTCACGCGAAATAAATCTAAAATCTAACTCTAAACCAATGAAGATTCTTGTTTGTATCACACACGTCCCGGATACTACTTCCAAGATTCAGTTCACTGCCGACAATACCAAGTTTGATACTACAGGAGTCCAGTTTATTATCGGTCCGTACGACGATTATGCATTGGCTCGTGCCGTGGAGCTCAGAGATCAGACCGGGGGCACGCTGACTGCACTCAATGTGGGCGAAGCCGAGACCGAGCCAACCCTGAGAAAGTCCCTAGCCATAGGCGCAGATGATGCGATCCGGATAAATTCTTTTCCTAAAGACTCTTTTTTTGTAGCAAAACAGATTGCCCACTATGCAAAGGAAGGCGGATATGACCTGATCTTGATGGGAAGAGAGTCAATTGACTTCAATGGAGGTATGGTACACGGAATGGTGGGCGAGTTGTTGGGAATGCCATCCTTTTCTCCGGTCATGAAGCTGGAAGTGGACGGCTCGACCGTGAAGATGGCCCGTGAGATCGAAGGTGGCAAAGAGTATTTGGAAGCTCAATTGCCATTGATCGCAGGATGCCAGGAGCCGATCGCCGAATGGAAAATCCCCAATATGAGAGGAATCATGTCCGCCCGCACCAAGCCATTGAAAGTGGTAGAGCCGGTCAGTCAGGAAACCCAAGCAGAAGCTACACGATTCCAACTACCACCTGCCAAAGGCGCTGTGAAGCTCGTGGATAAGGACAATGTAGCCGAGCTGGTGAAATTACTGAAAAACGAGGCTAAAGTACTTTAATCAATTTTTGATAAATTTCTATAATTCAAGATATTATGTCAGTTTTAGTATATATAGAGCATGCGGATGGAAAGGTGAAAAAGACCAGCTTGGAAGCGGTCTCTTTTGCAAGCGCATTGGCGGCTCAGACCGGTGAGGGAGAGGTAGTGGCGATTGCTTTGGGGACTGTGGATTCGCCCGAGTTAGCGTCAATTGGAAAAGCCGGAGCTTCCAAGGTTCTGCATGCCGATGATGCGAGACTCAATGACGGAGTGATACAAGCTCATGCTTCCGCGGTGGCGCAGGCCTTTGCATCTGTGGGGGCTAAGACCCTAGTGTTGGCCAAGTCGTCTCTCGGCGACGCAGTTGCGGCCAGGCTTGCTATTAAATTGAATGCGGGACTGGTGTCCAACGTGGTGGAACTTCCAAAAACTTCTGGCGGCTACCTGGTGAAACGCAGCATTTACACAGGTAAAGCTTTTGCTGAATCGGAGATCACTACCGAAAACAAAATTCTGGCCGTGAAGAAAAATGCAGTGGATCTGAAAACTGATGGCGCTGGCGCTTCGGTGGAGCAACTTTCTGTAACGCTTTCCGATTCGGATTTTGCCTCAAAAATCACTTCTACCGAAAGAGCCACGGGAGAAGTCCTACTTCCAGAGGCCGATATCGTGGTGTCTGGAGGACGAGGAATGAAAGGCCCCGAAAACTGGGGGATGATCGAGGATCTTGCGAAGGTCCTCGGTGCGGCGACAGGTTGCTCCAAGCCCGTGTCGGACATCGGATGGAGGCCCCATCATGAACACGTAGGTCAAACAGGGGTAAAAGTTGCTCCCAGTTTATATATTGCCATAGGAATTTCAGGAGCTATTCAACATCTTGCGGGAGTCAACTCTTCAAAATGTATCGTTGTGATCAACAAGGATCCCGAAGCACCATTTTTCAAAGCGGCTGATTATGGGATAGTTGGAGATGCTTTTGAAGTGGTACCCAAGCTAACTGAGGCGCTAAAAGCTGAACTTTAATTTTGTGGAAAAACTCGTAGAACTGGAGATATTGGGACTTTCCTCCAACCACTCCCAATCAGGGTCATTTACGCTGGTGATGGGTGAAGTGGAAGGAAGTAGAAGATTACCTATAGTCATTGGAATGTTTGAAGCTCAGGCGATCGCCATAGAGATCGAAAAGATCATCCCAAACAGACCGATGACCCATGATTTATTCAAGTCATTTTCCGACAGCTTTAAGTTTGAGATTGAGAAGATCGTGATCTCGGATATGAAAGAAGGCGTCTTCTATGCCAAGATCCACTGCAAAAACAGCGCGGCGTTGGTGGAGATTGACAGTAGGCCGTCTGATGCTATAGCGATCGCTGTACGTTTCTCGGCGCCGATATTCTGTGCCGAGAAGGTGATGTCGGAGGCTGCAATTGAATTTACAGAGGAGGAAAAGAAGCTTGAAAGCAGCAAGGAGATCCAGTCTCCACCCCAAAAGGCAAACCCCAAAAAAGAGGCATCTTTGAAGGATTTTAGTCTGGATAAGCTAAATCAGCTTCTGGAAAAAGCCATAACCAATGAAGATTACGAGAGAGCTGCCCGAATCAGGGATGAAATAAACAAGAGGAACTGAGAATCTAGGGCCCCGATTGTTTCGGGGCTTTTTTCTTGTTAGCCTTTGGGCTATTTTTAGCGCTTCGTTCCAAATTCCCCCACATGGATTATTTAAGAGGTGTCCTCGGTCTGGCAATCATCATTTTAGTCGCCTTTATTTTTTCCAACAACCGAAAGAAAATTGACTGGAGACTCGTTGCCATTGGCATTTCGCTGCAGCTGGTTTTTGGCTTCCTGATTACCCAAGTCGACTTTGTCAAAGACGGATTCCAGTTGCTTTCCCAAGGATTTGTAAAGTTCCTAAGCTTTAGCGAAGCAGGCGCCCGATTCATTTTCGGTGACTTGGCTGGGGATAGTTTTGGTTTCATTTTTGCGTTTAAGGTTTTGCCTACAATCATCTTTTTTTCAACTGTTTCTGCTGGTCTTTATTACTTAGGAGTATTGCAGAAAATCGTCTATGGAATCGCTTGGGTGATGGCACGCACGATGAGGCTGTCGGGACCGGAGTCGCTTTCCGCAGCGGGAAACATTTTCTTGGGACAAACCGAAGCCCCGCTGTTGGTCCGGCCATTCATCCCCCAGATGAGCAAGTCGGAATTGATGTGCCTGATGACTGGCGGAATGGCAACGATAGCGGGTGGTGTTTTGGCTGGCTATGTTGCCTTTCTGGGAGGAGACAGCTTGGAAGAGCAGAGTAAATTTGCCGCATATCTCCTCGGGGCAAGTATCATGAATGCACCTGCTGCGATCGTACTGTCAAAGATTTTCATTCCTGAAACTGAAAAGGAAATCAAGCAGGATAAGCTGGAGGTAAATGCGGAAGCAATGGGTGTGAACTTGATCGACGCGATGTCCATAGGTGCCGCTGAGGGATTGAAGCTTGCGCTCAACGTCGGGGGGATGTTGTTGGCATTTATCGCCGTGATCGCAGCGATCAACTATGGCTTGAGCGGGCTGATCGGCGAATACACAGGCTTAAATGCCTGGGTTGCCTCCTCAACTGGAGGTCAATTTGAAGGCTTTTCTTTGGAGTATATTTTTGGGCAGATTTTCCGGGTGTTTGCCTGGGTTATTGGCGTCGAGTGGGTGGATACGCTACAAGTAGGAAGTCTCCTGGGGCAAAAGACCGTCATCAACGAATTTGTGGCCTATCTAAGCTTGTCCGAAATGAAAGAGGCGGGAACGTTAAGCGCGAAGTCGATCGTGGTGGCGACGTATGCACTCTGCGGCTTTTCCAATTTCAGTTCTATCGCGATTCAGCTGGGTGGCATATCGATCATCGCTCCAAACCAACAGGCCAACCTAAGCCGACTGGGAATGCGCTCCCTGATGGCAGCTTCTCTGGCCTGCCTGATGACTGCTACAATTGCGGGAATGCTTTTTTAGGAGTATCTAGTAGTAAGTAGGTAGATCAAAGTACTTATTCAGAAACCTTCAAGACAGGAGTTTTAAGTCAAATCTTTTCGATACGGCGAAGTCTGATTTTTTGGAAACTTGGACTGTTGGGACTGGGAAATCCGCAACTAAAGCTGGAATCCAATATCCTGAAGGAAATGCGGACTTCCGTGCCGTCTACTTTGAATTCGTCTTCAAGTTGTTCGGGCTTATACGTCAGTTCCTCAGATATTTTTAACAACCAACCGCAGCCGTCGGCTGCCTCGGACCCCGTAAATACAACCCGTGCTCTCAGGTCGCTTTCGCTGATGGACTCTGAGCAGGAAGTGAAAAGTAAGCCAAGTAATAATAACAATTGGACAGGTTTGGGGGGCATGGACTTACAAATTTTGGCTATCTATCAAACGAGGAAAGAATCTGATGTGCGACATGATTTGCAATTTTCACAAACAAAAAGCCCGATTTCAGAACGAAATCGGGCTTTCTCATTGGTAACAGAGGTTTATTAGCTATCCAGAAACTTGATACTAAAATCTAGATGCTCAAGCATCAATTTCCATACAGCGTCTTGCCGACTTCCTCGTACTTGTCCCCGGCAACCCAAGTTGGTTTTTGGTCCCAATTGGCAATTTTTTCCGCGGAAAGTATGTAGGATTTCCAATAGAGCTTGGCATAGTCGAGATCAAAACTTTCCACCTCGTCAGCTGCCTTGTGATAGTACTGCTGGATAGCATCGTCAAACGCAGTGAAGCCAAGCGTGAAAGAAGGCGCTGGAATGCCCTTTCTCGCAAAGTTGACATTGTCGGAGCGGTCGTACAGTCCCTGCTCTGGGGACGGGTCGGCTTTGGCAGTTAGGCCAAAATCAGCAACGGCCTCCTCGATCAGGAAATCGGCGCTGGTACGGCCCAGACCAATAACCGTGATGATGGAGGTGTCATTATATCCAGCATTGTCTATGTTCAGGTTGTAGATGATTTTGTCCAGGGGCACCAAGGGGTTGTTTGCAAAATAAGCGCTGCCCAAGAGTCCTTTTTCTTCCGCCGTCCAAAGCGCGAAAAGGACAGATCGCTTGGGCGGATTTTCCGCAAAGTATTTGGCGGCATTGATGACCGCTACCGTGCCTACCGCATTGTCTCTTGCTCCGTTGAAGATCGAGTCGCCCTCCGCATCCGGTGCTCCCACGCCGACATGGTCATAGTGGGCAGATAGGAGGATATACTCGTTTTTCAGTTGGGGATCGGTGCCCTCTATCCACGCAAGTACGTTTTTTCCTTCCACGGAAGTGTTGACTTTACCCTCAACGCTGACAACGGCCGGTTTTAGGTTTTCCGCGGTCATCAGGTTTTTTGCATCTTCGATCCAGATATAGGGCAGGTCACTGGCGGCCCCTTGATCCACGCTCATTTGGGCGCGGTTGAGAAAGCCTGAAATCATCTGCCATGGAACAGAGGGGACGTTGAATCGCTCGATCAGCGCGACTGCACCCGCTGCTTCCGCTCTTTTTGACTTGTCCCTTCCCTCGGAGAAGAGCTGGTTTGGATTTAGCTTGTTTGGCGCGCCTACGTTGGTGATCGCGATCCTTCCCTTCAAGTCTTTTCCCGCAAAATCTTCTTCGGATCCAAATCCAAGATCAACGATTTCATAGGTGCCAGAAAAAGACTTTCCGTCCAGCACGAGCAAGTTTTTCCCCTGGGAAAATTCGGTTCCCCCAATAGAGATGGTTCCGGCTTTTGGCGGGGATGAAAGGCGGAAGGGAATGTTTTGGTAATAACCATCCGCTCCTTCGGGCGTTTTTGCACCGGCCTTTTTGAGTTGCTCGGCGATGAAGGTATACGCCAGCTTCATTTCTGGACGGGCTGGGTCGCGCCCTTTCAGCTCGTCCGACGCCAAATAGGTGAATTCAGAGATTGCGTCTTTTTCTTCAAAAAGTCTTTCGACTTCGTTTTTTTGGGAAAATGCCAAGGTGCCCGAAAAGAGCACTAGGCCCAAAGGCAAAACCAATTTTTTCATAGGGTAACTGTTAGAAGGTGAAAATTAGCCGAAATTCTGGATTTAGGCTTTCCACTTTTATAATTTGATGTGCTCCCATCCCAATTCTTGCATTATTGTTCGGAAATGGGCAGGAGTCGGGCAGGAAAGCGATATTTCCTGTCCATTCAAAGGATGACGAAAGCTGAGCTTCCAAGCATGAAGCAGAAGATTTTGGAGTCCAAACTGGCGCTCAAAAAAGATATTTTGTTTGTTGTCCCCATGCTTTTTGTCGCCTATGATGTAGTGTCGAATATGCGCCAAATGCCTCCGGATTTGATGGGTTCGGCCGGTGAGCAAATCCACTTCCAGCAAACTATAACGGCTTGTCGGATAGCGTCCGGTAGAATTATAGGGAATCTCGGTTTCGGCCAAGACTCGATAGCGGGTTTGGGCTTCCTGAGGCTTGTTTGATCGCTCACTTGTCAAGGGATGATCGATGAGGGATTCTTTTTCCTGAGGAATTCCCCTGGAAATGGTCAGGTAGGTTTTCTGAACTTCCCGTTCCATGAATTTGGCCTTCAGCGCTGGAAGGATTTCTTCATTTTTTGCAAACAGCAATACCCCGCTAGTCGCACGGTCCAGACGGTGCACCGGCGCAACCCATGAACCGATCTGATTACGAAGCTGGATCAAAGCATTTTCCTCCTCGCCATAAGCCTGCCGGGTTTTGTGTACCAATAGCCCAGCAGGCTTGTCGATCAGGATGAGGTTTTCGTCTTCGAAGAGAATATTCAGCATAGGATTTTTAACCACGGAGTTCACAGAGGCAGAACGAGGGAGCACAAAGAAAGTGTATATTGAAGTGCGAGTTAAACTTTAGGCTGGATTGACTAATTCCCCGTTTTCTCTGTGGTTGAATTCAAAATATAGTTCCAGATCCGATGCATTCGTCTTCCTTATACCAAGCCACGAACTGACCTGAGGCGATTCCTTTTTGGGCGTTTTCAAAGATGACATACAACCCATTTTCCTTCATGATCAAAGTAGCTTTGGATAATGGCTGTCGGTAACGGATTCGTGCTATGTACTCGGCGGATTGACCTGGCTCTAAAGCCAAATCTTCTCTAATCCAATGGATTTGGTCTTTTTTGACAAATAATCCGAACCGGTTCAACCCAGGATGATCTTCACCCAGACCCGTATAGATGATATTTTCCCGTGTATCGGTCGCGATCACAAAAAGAGGCTTGCCGGTTCCTCCGACCTGAAGTCCTTTTCTTTGGCCGACCGTGAAATAATGGGCGCCATTGTGTTCTCCAAGCGTTTTTCCTTGGCTTGCCTCATAGTGAATCGGAAGGCATATCGAATCCAAAGTATCCTGATCCCAATCTTGTGGTTCGATCCCGGCAGGCACGTTCAGCCGATCAAATACCGGCAGATTCTCCGGAATCTGAATGATTTTGCCCTTCTTGGGTTTCAGCTGCTGCTGAAGAAAATCGGGAAGTCGTACTTTTCCGATAAAGCAAAGCCCTTGGGAATCTTTCTTTTCCGCGGTAATCAAATCAGCCTCTTTGGCGATTTTTCTGACATCAGGCTTTTGCAAATGGCCGATGGGGAAAAGAGCCTTGGACAACTGATCTTGGGAGAGTTGGCATAGAAAATAGCTCTGATCCTTGTTGGGATCGGCTCCGGCGATGAGTTGGTAGACAGGTTTTTCGTCCACCGCAATTTCTTTTTTCTGGCAATAGTGACCTGTGGCCACAAAGTCTGCCTTGAGCTTTTGAGCAGCCTTGAGGAAAATGTCGAATTTGATTTCCCGGTTGCAAAGAATGTCTGGATTTGGTG
>CAZTJM010000026.1:0-39835 GCA_964613865.1 uncultured Limnohabitans sp.
CCAATGCTGTTGATGATCGACCGTTTTTCCTTTGCCGTTAGCCTCCAGTTGAGTGATGCCCGCTGCATCGTTTCTTGGGAGCCCGTCAGCTCCTCTATTTGGACCTGCTCCGGTGCATACTCAAACTCTACCCGCTCCAGCTCGAAGGGCATCGACTCATTCATGTAATTGAACAAGACCTCGTTTTGGATAGTCTGAAGATTGTCCCAGTTGATGTATATGTTTTTCAACGGAGTGAAAATTTTCTCGAAGATCCTCTGTGGTTCAGTTTGAGGGATCTCCGTCGACTTTTCGGAATCCCGGATGGTGACCAGGACTACCCCGCTAGTATTTTTGGAAATCCAATCCTGAAAGACGTAAAGAAACCGGAGCGCATCCTGCACGCCAAAATTGTCGGACAAGCCCGTATCCATCGTCTCCATGGTCGGTGTCGACGGGAGCTCCACGTTGGGTGTGATGAAGGGAAAGGTCGCACTCATCCTCAATGCGCTCAGAAACCGAAGATTTCCCGCATTATGGCGGGCAAAAAAGCGGAGAAAATCGATGGACTGTTTTTTTTCGTCGGCTCCGGATTTGCCCATGATCGAACTGCCCAAGTACGACATGGAATGCGGAGAAATGACTAGTTTTCTGCCATCGTTGGTCACGAGAGCTGTGACCGGCAAAAGGGGGATCTGACCTTGAGCTTCTGGAGTCCGATAGGATTTCAAGGGCTTGTCGAGGATCTTTTTCGTATTGATGTTCAACTGGTTTTCAAAAGCATAGCCCCGGTCTTTGAGATGGCTATATCCCCGATATTCAAATCGTTGGTTTCGTATTAGGAGGTCGTTGACCAATAAGGTAAACAGGATGGGATTTAAGTTGTCGTCGGAAATCTGCGCCAAGTACTTGGGATCTTTCGGGTCAAAAGCCGGATCGGTGAGCGATCTAAGGTAGATTTCCCTGAAAAAGGCCTCGCCGATCACCCCTCCGGAAGCGCCGGTATACAACTCGGTGTGCTTGGTTATTTGCCCTTGTGTTTTCTCATGAATGGTCTGAAGGACATGGAGTGTCCAAAGTGCCGCCCGCTGTCCTCCCCCGCTCGCAGCCACGATTACGAACTTGGGGAGAGAATCGCCCGGGAATTTCGCCTTCCAATTCTCGAGGACTCTGATGGTGTTTTCCCGATCTTTTCTCAACGTGTCCGGATGGGTCAGGGAGTCCAGTCGAGCCAAGGTGTAAGGGGCAGGTTTTGCTCCATAGTCGATTCCATAGGCTTCGTGGGGACGGTTGAGAAAAGAGACGTTCGATAGGTAATTGATGGTGATCAGCAGTAAAAAAACCACTAAGGTCGCCCAGCTTCTGAGCCAAAAACTCATCGCCCCCACCAGCATTACCAGGATCGCGAGCAGCAGGGTCACGCTCATCGCCGCAGGAAACTGAAGAATTTCCTTTTCTTTGAAAAAGCCCAAAAACAGCACAAAAAGAATCAGAAAAATCTGGATCAAAAAGAGGTTCAAGTGGTTTTGATCGAAGACCCGGAGGAGTTTTCTGGTCTCAAACCTGGAAATATCCGGCCGAACTGGCACCAGCTTAAGACCAAGATTAAAATAGCTGCTTACCTCATCTTTTACGATTTTCAGCTCCTTGTACTGGCTCAGGACATTGGCCCGAGTAAATCTCACTTTTCGCAGACGCTTGTCCAGTGTCCCTGCAAAAAGCACAAAGAAATCCTTGTTTGTCCAAGCAAAATAGCCAAAGATCAGACTGTAGCTCACGAGCCCCCCCAGTGAGAATCCCGCATAGAACTTGACCACCTCCCAGTTCGAGGCTAGATCGTTGTCGAGCTGAAAAACGACAAACTTGACACTGTATACTATGTAAAAAATAAGCGGAATGAGGGAGTTGTTGATGCAGAAATGGATAAAGGGCTTTGGCACGACCGCCAAAAACTTGAATTGCCTGCCATCCATGATATAGGTGGTCATATGAAATGCCATCGTCAGGATGGCCATGCCTACCCCGATCAAAAAAAAGCTCAACCAGGAAACTTGGTGCAGGTATTCTGGATCCAAAAAAAGAAAGGGAATCCCCAAAACCACACCAAAGTGCTCGAGAATCACACCCAACAAAACCACCCAAACCAACACCAAAGCTAGGTTTTTCCTCAAATGAAGCAGAAAAAGCTGTACAGGAAAGCTGTATAAAATCCTCTCGCGCATGGGTATATTGTTGGGACAAGATACTCTTTTTTAAATACTCATTTTTACCATTCAAACCCGATCCAAGTCGGCAAACTTTCCCTATTGATTTTCAAGATGTTGCCAAAATCACCCACTCCCACCTGGAAGATATCTCGCCTAACAGTTCGCAGCTTTAGATTAGAAAAAGTACCTTCGAATCCCTAAAAGTCAAAAAGATGAGAACCTGGTTTTTGTGCAAAGTCAAATACGCAAAAGAAAATGAGGAAGGCCTCCTTAAGAGCATTTCCGAACAATACTTGGTGGATGCGGTGTCATTTACCGAAGCCGAGGCAATTCTATATGACCGGTTGGGTTCTCAGATCCGGGGAGACTTTCAAGTGACCGGCATCAGCAAAAGCAATATCGTGGATGTCTTTTACTACGAAGACGCAGATCAATGGCACAAGTGCAAGATCACTTACCTGATCGCTGACGGGGAAAATGGCAAAGAAAAAAAAGTCACCCAATACATGATCGTGACTGCCGAGGATGTACGCCAGGCCTATGACAGAATCCAAGAAAGCCTCAGCAATATGCTGGTAAGTTTCCGGGTTCCGGACATTTCGGAGAGTCCAATCGTCGAAGTTTTCCCCTTCGAAAAAGACGAAGTAGCCGAACAGCTCCCTCCGGGCAACTTTCGCCCAGTAAACCAAGAAGAGGAAGAATCCTAAATAGAAAAAAGTGGCCGCCGAGAATGATCTGCGGCCATTTTTCTATCCGAGGTTCGCGGCAGGCTGATTGTCGATGACAAACTGGATTAAATAATCAAGGGAAATTCCCGCCCGTTCACAGGCATCATTGACGTCTTCCCTGCTCACCTGCGCTGCAAAAGTTTTATCCTTCAAGCGCTTCTTCACACCCTTGACTTCCATCCCGACGTAGCCTTCGGGCCTCATCAGAGAATAGGCATGGACAAAGCCACTTATTTCATCGAAGGCATATAGCATCTTGTCCATTTCAGTCATCGGTTCAACTCCAAAATACCTCGGCCCGTGGGATGCTATAGCCCTTATGATATCCGGATCAAGATTTCTGCCTTCGAGTTCGGCTATAATTTTTTTGCAATGCTGCCCCGGCCATTGGTCCCAATCAGCATCATGTAGCAGGCCAGCTAGGTACCATTTGTGGCCGATTTCTTTTCCGTAGGATTGGGATTCGGAAAATGCCCTCATCAAATGGGCCACTTGTTTCATATGGACTTTGAGCTTCTCATTTTTCACCCAATCATCTAGCAGAACATTGGCTTCCGGTTCCGACAAAGTGTTTCCCGAATTTACCGGATCACCAAAGGTTGACCTATTTAAAAATAGAGCTAAATCATTCATTTTAAATAATTATTTATGTATTTTGAATTAATTTAATTGTTTTTTGAATACATTTGCCGATAATTCGACTATTTTTGGCAATGCAAGATTGGGACTCAATGCAAGTTTTTGGGAAACTTGCCAATATTTCCGAACATTTTCTCCAAATCTCCCTGGATAAATCGGGCCGAGTGATCTCGTCCGATTCGGGTATTGGCCCCGTCCCCTCATTTTTCGACAATAAAGAAAAACCCCTTCAGTTTGAAGACTGCTTTTTGTCAACTGATTGGGCAAAATTCGAAACCAGCCGAATAAGAGCTTGGAAGAACAGCCATCAATCGTTCATGGTCGATCTGCAAAAAATCAACCATTCGGATAATACCACTATCCTGACAAAATGGGAATTTTTTTTCATATCGGACGATTTTGGAACTTGCTTGGGTTTGGGGCATCCGGTAGAACCACTTCGTCCTTACAATTTGGGATTGGGAGATTTCATCGATGGGATTTCATCCGACAATGAGTTGCTCAACATCCTTCTCGAAAATAAACTTCTTGGATTTTGGGAGTTTGACCCGGAAAACAAAACTGACTACATCAGCAGCGGTCTTGCCCAAATGCTTGGCTACCGGTCAGAAGAACTCGAAGACTTGAAAAAAATCTCCTGGCAAAACCATATCAACTCCGAAGACTACCCAGGGATCTTGCGGGATCTATCGCAGCATTTTAAATCGACCGGAAATCTGCCGCTTCGAAGGGAGTTCAGGATTATTTCCAAAGGCAACCAGACGATCTGGGTGATAGGCTTTGGAAAGACGGTCAAATGGGATAAAGAGGGACGCCCGAAAAAAATCCAAGGCTTGCTCATCGACATCACCGAAAAGAAGAAGCAGGAAATTTGGTTGAGAGACCACCACTATTTTCTTCAAGATTTGGCTTTTCAGCAGTCTCACTCCTTGAGGGCCAGAGTCGCCAATATCCTTGGCGTATTGCAAATACTGGAATCTGAAAACCATACCGCAGAATCCAGAAAGCTTCTCGACATCCTAAGAAAAGAGTCCAAGCTACTCGACCAATCCCTGAAAAAAAGCATCAAAGAATCCGTCAGCCAAAACCAATCCTGGGAACGAGGTCTCAATCTGGAATGATCATGCATTGCTGATTTTCCATTTTGCTTTCAAATAGCCCCAAATTAGACTGGGGCTCAGCGCTTTTTTCCCCTAGCAACCTCCATCATGTCCCACATTTCCTGAGGTATCTGGTCCAGATTGCTAAATTCTCCCGCCCCCTTGAGCCATTCGCCTCCATCGATAGTAACCACTTCTCCATTGATATAGGAGGAGAAGTCAGAAACTAAGTAAGCTGCTAGATTGGCAAGCTCCTGATGCTCACCTACTCGGCCAACGGGCACTTTTTTGGCTGGGTCAAACTTTTTGGCCAAATCGCCGGGAAGCAACCTGCTCCAAGCTCCTTCAGTTGGAAATGGCCCTGGAGCAATTGCATTGGATCGGATCCCGTATTTGGCCCATTCTACAGCCAGAGAGCGCGTCAATGCCAGAACACCTGCCTTGGCTGCAGCTGACGGAACTACGTAACCGGATCCAGTCCAGGCATAAGTCGTGACAATATTCAAAAAAGTGCCAGCTTGTTTTTCGGCTATCCAGTCTTTTCCCGCAGTCAAGGTAACTTGTGATGTCCCTTTCAATACAATGTCAAGTATTGTATTAAAGGCATGGGTAGAGAGTCTTTCCGTGGGGCTGATAAAATTGCCAGCGGCATTATTCAGCACGACGTGGATTTGCCCCAGTTCTCCTTTTGCTTTTTCCCACATGGCCTCTACTTGATCGATGTCTCGGACGTCGCAGGCGACTGGAATCACAATACTTCCACTATTTGCAGACATTTCCTTTGCAGTCTTCTCTAGCACGTCAAGCTTTCGAGATGAAATCACCACATTGGCTCCAAGCTTCAAAAAATACTCGCTCATCGATCTCCCGAGGCCAGTTCCTCCACCCGTCACCAGAATGTTTTTATCTTTGAGCGCTCCTTCCCGGAGCATCCCTTCGTCGAATTTCATGCCTCTGATTTATGTCGTTTCAGTCCAAGATAGCAATCAGGCGCGGTAATTGAAAGGAACCCCGAATAAGCAAATGCCATGAAAAATTCCTTAGTCCTTTTTTCGATCCTAGCGCTCCTATGGTCGTGTACCGAAGAGGTGAGTAGAGACATTAATACCGACTTGACACAGGAGGCCGAGCAGTTCTATCGCTTTTCCGAAGCAATAAGCGAAGCGTCCTATCTTGCGAATATCTCCCAATCGGAATATTCCAGCATACTTTCCCAAGAACTTCCCGGCTGCCCGAGTATCACTCATAGCCTTGACTCCCTTATAATCACCTTGGATTATTCTTCCGAAGATGAATGTGAGCAGGAAAACGAAATTCCCCGAACAGGGAAAATCGTCTTGGATTTTACACTTTCCGATTCGGCCAATTCCCGTTGGTCGCTGTCCTACGAAGATTACACCTACAGAGGCGGAAAGATCGAGGGGCAACGAAACTTTGAAGCAGCTTCTCCAGAAGAGAGCCAAGAGATTTTTGAAAATTTAAGAATAGAATTTGCAAATGGAATTGGCTTCACCGCTGACGGTGAATTGTCCTATGTTATTTCCAGGGAAGAGCTTAAGCCTTCTTCGATCGCTACCAGGGGTAAAATCACTGGGATCAACCCCGCCGGCAGAGATTTCTCCATTGTTACGAGTACAGCGAAGGTCCAGCTTTTCCAGTGCTATGGGCAAGGCTGGGATCTACCCCAATATGGGGAAGAGCTGTGGATGGTGTCAAGAGGAGGAACTGCGGAATTGGAATACGAGGTGACTTTTCAAAATACGGAGACCTGCAATCCCATTGTGACCTCTTCTCTCCCAGATGGGAGAACCTTCCAACTAAACCCATAAAAAAGTCCCAGATTTCTCCGGGACTTTAGTTAGTCTCCATATCGAGTTATCAAATTGGCCTCCTTTTCTTGGACTGCCGATTGATAGAATTGTAGCTGCAAGAAAATGTTTGGAAAAAGGACCGCTGGTATCAAAAAACTCCTAACCAAAACTGCCCGCCGCGACTGATCTCTTCCTACTTTTCTTTCGGCTTGTCCCGCTGCATTTCTATCATATCCACCGGAGGAGGAGTATTGTCGCCCAAAAGGTGCTGCACGAAGTAATCGCCCATTTTCCAGAAGAAATACTCCGTCATATCCCCATAGCCATGCCGCTGACCCGGAAGGATCACAAATTCAAATCGCTTCCCGGCTTTGATCAGCGCATTGGCCATGCGGATGGTTCCTGCTGGGTGTACGTTGTTGTCCACGTCACCGGTGCTGAGCATCAGATGGCCTTTGAGATTTTGTGCCAGTTCGGGATTATTCTCAATCTGATAGACAAAGGTCGTGTCACCTTTAGCCGAAACCTGCTCCTTCACCCCGTGATGCTTCTCTGACCACCAGCGGTTGTAAATATTGTTCTCATGGTTGCCCGCCGAGGAAACCGCTACTTTGAACACATCAGGATAGACGAGCATTGCCGCCGTGGACATAAATCCGCCACCTGAGTGTCCATGGATTCCGACTTTGTTGCGATCAATAAAGTCATATTTGTCGGCTAGCTGCTCGATCGCGGCTTTCTTGTCCGCCAAACCATAGTCTCTCAGATCTCCATAGCCATAGTTGTGGTACCATTTGGATCTCGACGGATGCCCTCCTCTGTTTCCCAAAGTGATCACGACGAAACCAAACTGAGCCAGACGGTCTGTCCGATCTAGGCTTCTGCCAAAGGCCTTGTTTACCGCCTCAGTCTGAGGTCCTGGGTAAACGTACTCGATGATCGGGTACTTTCTAGTCGAGTCAAAGTCAAATGGCTTGTACATCACGCCAAAGAGATCGGTTATCCCATCGTCAGCCTTAAACTTGAAGGGTTCCGGAAATTGATAGCCCGCTGCGAAAAGCTGGCTGAGATCGGCAGTTTCCAAGTCCATCACTTTCGCTCCAGCCTTATCATAAAGCACGGCAACCGGAGTGGTATTAACCCTAGAAAAGTTGTCCACAAAAAACGTCGCGTTGTCATTGATGCTGATATCGTGGTTGAAGTCGCCCTTGTTGAGCAGGGTCACTGCGCCACCATCCAAGCTCACACTGTAAAGGTGCTCGTAATACGGATCTTCGCCTTTTTCACGACCGTTGGCGGTAAAGAAAAGCCTTCTGCCTTTTTGATCCACTCTCGCGGCTCCCGCTGTATGGAAAGGACCGGAAGTCAGTTGGCGCTTGAGGGAGCCATCTTTCCCATAAAGGTAATAATGTCCCCAACCGTCCCGCTCCGACCACCAAATCAGATCATTGCCTGCCAACTCAAGTTTTTCGAAGTCGATATAGGTATTGCTTCGCTCCTCGATCAGGACTTCCTTTTCTCCAGAAGCAAGATTCCAACGAACCACATCCACCTTCTTCAGATCCCGTGAGGTGAGCGCAAAGTAAAATTCATCCAAATCCCCCAGCCAAGTGGACGGACGAAAGTCATCGTCGCGGGTATTCGTCGCCGGAGTAGTCGACCAGAGATTGATCGTTTGGTCCTTGAAAGTGGCTATGGGAAGGTTTTTCAGCTCCATGCTTTCGAAGGAAAAGTGCAGCAAGTCCGTCTTCGGCTGCTCCTTTTCTCCCGGCATGGCGTATTTGTAGGTTTCCAGCGTAGGCCGCGGATCCTTGGTATTGTGGATTACCCAAAGGTCTTTCACGGCACGCTCATCGGTACGCGTCAGGATAAACTGTTTGCTGTCTGCACTCCACAGTGCTCCGACGCGCTTTCGGTCCTTCTGCTTTTTTTCCTCTTCCACGTTATCGTCTCCACGGCCTCCAAAACCGTAGCTATAGTCCTTTTCTCCATCCGAAGTCAGTTGGTTGTCTACGATGGTAGAGTCTTTCTCGTCCTTCACGGCTTTGAGGAAGTTGGCTTTGTCCATCCAGTAGAGGTTATAACCTTTCATATACACCACCTTGGAGGAATCGGGGGCGATATTCGCCCACATCAGCCTTTTGGGGTCTTTCTCGGTGGCAATCTCCGTGAGTTGCTGCGTGGAGATGTTGTACAGGAAGGTATGCACCTTTTTTTCCATGGAGTCTTTGGCATTCTTGTTTTTCTCCTTGATCTCCGCCCAGTCCGATTTCAGCACATCTAAGGTGCTTTTTACCTTGAAGCGAATGGTGTTTTCGTCCTCCAACAACTTCAGGTCATCGAGCTTGAGATGCTGCCCGTCAAAGGGATCCTTCACCGCTTTGGTGATCTCCGCGGCAAGTTTGTCTTTGTCAAAAAGCTGGGTTTTCGTTTTTCGCAGAGGATCTACGACATACCAGCTCTTGCCGTCGGAGGTTTCGTACTCGTACCAGAAGCGGTCGGATTTTTTCATCCAATGGGCATCCACACTGGTGGAGAAGACCATTTTCTTCATTTTCTCCGGAGAAAATCGAGCCGCCAGCTCATAGTTTCCGGGATAGGTTTTCTCCTGGGCAAATCCCGACAGCGAGGCAAGGATCATCCCAAAGACAAGTATAGTTTTCTTCATTTGAGTTTAATTTTCTTTGGAAGCGAAGCTAAAAAGCTGGGCAAGAAGGACTATTACCGCTCATAAAGAAATGCTGCGTGAATAAGGATTAAATAGGAAACCGATTTGTGGGTTGACGCTCCTGGCAAGCTGATTTTTCAGTTTTAAGGCTTCCTAATTTCTCCAGCGCAACGCTGGTCTTTTTCACGCCCGCTTAACCTTCTATTCATGTATGCCAAAGAAAATTCCGAAATCAAAACAAAAGCGTAACAACCTAAACATGATGGATTTATACTGGCCCACTAATTTTCGAGCAAAACCGGTAGAATGAAGACATCCTTCAAGACCATCGTCATCTCTGACGTGCATCTGGGTACCAAAGGCTCCAAAGCCAAAGAGATCTCCCGCTTCCTCAAGCAGTACCGCTGCGAAAACCTCATCCTCAACGGCGACATCATCGATGGCTGGCAGCTCAAAAAGTCTGGCAGCTGGAAGCGCAAGCATACCCGCTTCTTCAATCGCATCCTGAAGATGATAGAACAGAGCCAGACGAACGTCTATTACCTACGTGGCAACCACGACGACTTTCTGGAGCAAATCCTTCCGCTTCAGATCGGACGGCTGCACATCCTCACCGACATGAACTATGAGTCCTTCGGCAAAAAATACTTTATTACGCATGGGGATGTCTTTGACAGTATCACCACCAACCTCCGCTGGATCGCTTACCTTGGCGATGTAGGCTATACCTTCCTTCTCTGGCTCAACCGCGTGGTCAACTACTACCGATTCAAGGCCGGACTGCCCTATTACTCACTCTCCCAATACATCAAGGGCAAGATCAAAAAGGCTGTTTCTTTCATCGATGATTACGAAACCGAACTTGCTAAAATGGCCAAAGCCAAAGGCTGCGATGGCATCATCTGCGGGCATATCCACAAGGCCGAAAACCGGATGATCGACGGCATTCACTACCTCAACTCCGGTGACTGGGTGGAAACCATGAGCGCTCTTGCCGAGGATCACGAGGGAAACTGGCAACTCATTTACTACCGGGAGATCGACTTTAAGGGCATACAGGCCGAAACTCAACTAACCCCATTTCCTCTCCCTGAAGCTACCATCATCCCCTTGCGTCAAGTCTCCTTTGAGACACGAAGCGACGAGGACATCACTCCACCAACCATCCGACTCTGATGAAGTTTCTGTTCGTAGTACAAGGGGAAGGACGGGGCCACATGACCCAAGCCATTGCTTTTGCCAGCCTGCTCAGATCTGAGGGCCATCAGCTCATGGGAGTGATCGTGGGGAAAAGTCCGCGCCGAAGGATCCCGGAATTTTTCGAGCGAGAGATCAAAGCGCCAATCCACGCAGTGGAAAGTCCCAACTTCGAATGCGACGGAGCGGACAAAAAGATCCTAGTCGGCAAAACCATCCAAAGAAACTGCTTCAAAATCAGAACATTTTGGAAAAGCCTGACGCGAATCGACCAGATCGTGGCCGAAACCCAACCTGATGTCATCCTCAACTTTTATGATTTACTTGGCGGACTCTATAACTTCCTTTTCCGTCCAAAGGCAGAGTTCTGGGTGATTGGGCACCAATATCTCATTTCCCATCCCGAATTCCATTTTGTTCCAGGGCGTCCTGTGGACAAAGCGCTGTTTCAGCTCAACACGTTTTTTACTTGCCTGGGGGCCAAAGAGCGATTGGCGCTGTCTTTTCTCCCCAAAGACAACACAACAGAACGCATCCGAGTCGTTCCTCCACTTCTGAGAAGGGCCGTTCATTCATTGGCACCAAGCGAAGGCTATTTTTACCTCGCCTACCTGGTCAACACAGGCTATGCGGCTGAACTCATTCATTTTGCACAGCAGCATCCCCAGCTCCGAATCAAAGCCTACTGGGACAAAAAAGACGCCGACGAGACCGTGCGTCCGCTGCCCAATCTCAGCTTTCACCAAGTCAACGACCAGACATTTCTTCAGGACATGGCAGCTTGCAAGGGTCTGGCCTGCACGGCCGGATTTGAATCGGTGTGCGAAGCCATGTATTTGGGGAAACCCGTACTCATGATCCCCGTCGCCGGGCAGTACGAGCAAGCCTGCAACGCCCTAGACGGAGAAGCCTCTGGCGCTGGAATCGCTTCTGAAAGCTTTGATTTTGCCAAACTGGTGGGGGTACAAAAAAAGGATGCCGAAGCATCCTTGTTGTATCGAGGCTGGGTCGAAAGTTGGCCGGACCTGTTTCGGAACCTCGTTTTGGAGTGCGAGAGACGCCACTCCAAATCTACTCCTGCGCTGTCCCAAGAGCACCTTCCCGCACTCGGCTAGCAGCCCAATTCCTTTCTCTGCTCGGGAGTGAGGTCTTCGATTTTCACAAAGACTTCCTTCCCGTCTCTTTTCAGTTTGGCATATGGAAAGGTGGCACGCTTGACCCTTCTTCTGTCGTCAAAAGACAGGCCGTTGTATTTGGCCTCCAAGGTTCTGAAAAATCGCTGCTGATCGATGATTTCGTCCTGGCTGGGCTGTGAGAAAGTCCTGTTTTCGTAAGCCCGGGTTTGGTATTGTCCGTAGAGGCTCAAGTACTCCTGTAGGGCTTTGTTTACTCCCTCTTCTAATGAAGCAAACTTATAAACCAACTCCTCCTCACCAATGGATCGATTGTTTCGAGCCGCTATTTTCTCAGAGGAGTTTTGTGAGGTTCCTCCGTTTCTTGGGGTATCCGAATCCGGAGCGATCGGCTCTTTCAAACTCTTTTTCCTCTTGTCCGTAGCTTTGGAATATTCGCCGGATAATTCTTGGTAGAGTTCGTTCAATAAAGCCTTTTCTTCAGGACTTTTGTGCACGTAGATTGTTCCAGAGGTTCTCAGTTTTTCGTAGCGTGCGTTTTTCTGGAGATAGGCGGTGTTGGGATCTGGGTACTTTTGGATGTCCTTATACCAAATTACTTTTCTTTTGGTTATTGTAACCGTATCCTGATCTGTCAAAGGTTTTTGACTTTCTGAACTAGGACCGAATTCTTTTTCATAGTACTCATTTGTAAATAAATGGACATGAAATAGTGGTGCAGAGCTATCCGTATTAGCATTTTCAACTCTCTTTGCCGTATAAAATACTGCGATATCAGTCCTAGGGAAATTATTTAGATCTTCATTAGGAATCACCTCCCGATTCAACAAAACCTTATACTTTTCCTTGTTTTTCCATTCCTCAAAAATCATGGGATGAGGAATTTTTCTTGGAAAAGGAGACATAAAGCCAAAGAGTCTCTTCCTTTCATCTACCGACAACTGCTGATAAGACTTGGAAACATATTCCATCTCTTCATCTTCCACTAGGATATAGGCATTTTGATAATGGGGTTCCTTTTCTTTCTCCCAGTTCGGATTCTGGGGCTCCATTTCCCACTCATCGAAAACCACCTTTCTTAATTCCCTCTCCCTGAGAATCTTTTGGATATCGCTCACAACTCCCATTTTCAGACGCGGATTTGCGGAAAAACGTACCAGTGCGTAGTCTTTTTCCTTATCCTCAAGAAGTTGTACCAACTGATCTACATAGATGATTTGACCATCGAGCTCCAACTCACGGTCCGACAACAAGCGGAGGTCTAATTCTACACTTTCAACCTTAGTTTCCGGAGCAGGATTTTGAACTTGGATCCCGGACACAACTTTCTCTTCGGGTTGGACTTCCACCTTTTCTCCGAAGAAATAAACCATGGCTCCGACCAGTGGAACCAACACGAGAAGTTTCAGCCATCTGAGCGGGCTGCCAGGTTTCTTTTTCATCATCTGCAGACGTTTTTTGGTGAGGGAAAAATTCAGACTGCTGACCATGGACTGGTTTGTTCTGGTCATCAGGATTTGGAGAAGCTGTTGCTGATACGCCTTGAGTGAAGTCGTATCGAGGGCTGCCTGATCGGCGATAAATTCATGGTTGAGCTGGATGGCATGGCGGGCCAGGTATAATCCCGGGTGAAACCAAAACGGCACCAGCAGCGCCTCCACGAGCAAGACATCCCAGCTGTGCCGCTCCCGCACATGGCAGCGCTCATGCGCGAATACCGCGTCAGAAATACCGTCCTTTTCAAAACTCGGAAGCGAGACAAAAATGTATTTGAGAAAAGAGAAAGGAGGCGTTTTGTCGAGATGCAAAACCAAAGTCTCACCTCGGTAAGACAGCTTGGGGTTGCGGCGTATTTGATACAAAAGCCTCATAAGATTTCTCAAAAACCGAAACAAAAAGAGGCCTGAGATGAGCAAATACACAGTCCATGCCACTTTTTGCCAAGGGAAAGGACTCGCGGCAGCAGGTGCTTCGGCCGGTTCAGCAAGGGGCAAGGATTCATTGGCTTCAATTTCCTGTACAGCCGAAAAGCTGTCGTAGCCAAGGTCAATGCTTTCACCCGAGCCTACGGCTTCGAAGTGTATGGGCTCGGTCTTTTCTGCTGGCACTTTGATGGTATAGAGCGGGATCAAAAAAGAACACAGCACCGCTGCCAGGAGAAAAAATCGGTTGAAGCGGTGCAGCACTTCACGCTGCAGCAGCACCCGGTGGATCAGGAGCAGCACCAGCAGGCAAAGCATGGATTTGAGCAGATAGTCCATCAGTTTTTCCGGTTTAGTTCGTCATCGATCAGAGATTTGATTTCCTGTAGTTCGGATTCGGAGAGATCCACCTTCTTGGCAAAAAAAGAGGCAAACTGTGCGGGTGAGTCGTCGAAGAAATTCTTGATCAGCCCTTTGATGTGGGAGGAGAAGTAACTCTCCTTACTCACCTTTGGAAAGTACTCCCTGAGATTTCCCAAGGTACTGTAGCCAACGAAGTCCTTTTCCTGCATACGCTTTAGCAGCGTGGAAACGGTCGTCGCGGCGGGCTTGGGATCCGGATAGGCATCCAGCAGATCCTTCATAAAGGCTTTTTTCAAAGCCCATAGGTGATTCATCAGTTCTTCTTCGGCTCGGGACAGTTTCATTTTTGGAAAATTTATTTCTACAAATGTAGAAGGAAATTCCAATTCTACAAGTGTAGAACAAAAAACCTTGCAACTTTCTTTAGAGTTAATAGGCAGAAAATTCTAATTTCGAAACTTGCTCAACCTATATCACCTACATGTCAGCTGAATACCTTCGTTTAAAAGAGGACAAGGGGCGCACCAAACATTGGAAAAAATGGGGCCCGTACCTGACCGAACGACAGTGGGGAACTGTCAGGGAGGACTATAGTCCTGACGGAGCTGCATGGGAAAATGTCACCCACGACGATGCCAAGAGCAAAGCCTACCGATGGGGAGAAGAAGGGATCGGCGGAATCTCCGACTACAAGCAAAAGCTGTGTCTGGCTTGGGCCTTTTGGAACGGAAAGGATCCCATGATAAAGGAACGTCTCTTTGGACTCACCGGCAACCAAGGAAATCACGGAGAGGATGTCAAGGAAATCTATTACTACCTCGACTCTACGCCCACCCACAGCTACATGAAGATGCTTTACAAGTATCCCCAAGCTGAATTTCCCTATCAAAAACTCATCGACGAAAACAAAAAAGCGGGCAAACTCAATGCAGAGTATGAGCTGATCGACACCGGTGTTTTTGACGAGGATCGGTATTTTGACATCTTCATCGAGTACGCCAAAAACGACATGGAGGACATCATCTCCATCGTTACCGTGCACAATCGGGGCCCCGAGGCGGCCAAGATCACCGTGATGCCGACCGTTTGGTTTCGCAAAACCTGGTTTACAGGCCATGAGCCGTTCATGCCAAGAATCACCAAGCTCGGCGACCGTTCGATCAAAGCTTTCAATCCCAAATCGGGCAATTACATCTTCACTTTTTGCTCCAATAAAGATCTGGTATTCTGCGACAATGAGACCAACCAGGAAAAACTCTACGGAATCCCAAATGAGCGGAAGTACACCAAAGATGCAATCAACGATTTTATTGTCTGGGGAGATCGGTCCAGGCTCAATCCGGCAAATACCGGTACAAAGGCCGCCGCAATCTATGAACTGGAGATTCCGGCAGGAGGCAAAAAATCCATCAAGATGCGGATGCAGCGACAAGTGGAGGAAAACCCCTTGGATATTTGCCGCGAGAGCATGGAAAAACACCGGAAAGAAGCGGATGAATTCTATGAAACTATCCAGCAACGAGTGGTGGACGAGGACCTCAGGTCGATCCAAAGGCAGGCTTATGCCGGCATGATGTGGTCCAAGCAATTCTACTATTACGATGTCGAGCGATGGCTGGAGGGAGACCCGGGGCGCTACAGTCCACCCCAAGAGCGTAAAAAAGGCAGAAACCACAACTGGCGCCATCTGCAGAACTACGACATCATTTCCATGCCCGACAAGTGGGAATACCCTTGGTATGCCGCTTGGGATCTTGCGTTTCATTGCATCCCCATTGCCAGAATCGACCCCGAATTTGCTAAAAGCCAGCTGCTACTCCTGCTCAATGAGTGGTATATGCATCCCAATGGGCAGATTCCGGCCTACGAATGGAACTTCTCCGACGTCAATCCACCCATACATGCCTACGCGGTACAGCGAGTCTATCAGATTGACAAAAAGGCTAATGGAGGGAAAGGCGACCAGGATTTCCTCGAAAGGGCGATGCACAAGCTCATGCTCAACTTCACCTGGTGGGTCAACCGAAAGGACTCCGAAGGGAATAACATCTTCGAAGGCGGCTTCCTCGGCCTGGACAACATCTCCCTCTTCGACAGAAATCACGCCCAATACTACCAAGGGAAACTAGAGCAGGCAGACGGCACCTCCTGGATGGCGATGTTTTCGCTCAACCTGCTCAGAATCGCACTGGATCTCTGCGAGTTCAACACCGTCTACCAGTTCAGCGCGACCAAATTCCTGGAGCATTTCCTATATATCGCAGGAGCGATGAACAACATCTCCTCGGAGCATATCTCGCTCTGGGACGACGAGGACAATTTCTTCTACGACATCTTTCACTATAATGGAAAAGAGCCCAAAAAATTGAAGGTGAGGTCCATCGTGGGACTCATTCCGCTCTTTGCGGTCGAGCCGATTCGAGAAGACTTGTTTGACAATCTGCCAGAATTCAAAAAAAGGCTCGATTTCTTTCTCAGGGAAAAGCCAAAACTGGCGGCCTTGGTGTCTAGCTGGATTCAACCCGGCTATGACAAAAGAAGGCTGTTTTCCCTGCTGCGCGGGCATCGCATGAAAAGCGTGCTTCAGCGAATGCTCCACTCGGATGAGTTTTTGAGCGACTACGGCATCCGCTCACTGTCCAAGTACTACGAGAAGAATCCCTACACGATCAAAATAAACGGGGACGTGCTTTCCATCAAATACACGCCGGGAGAATCCGATACACGAATGTTTGGTGGAAATTCCAACTGGAGGGGGCCGATCTGGTTTCCTATCAACTTCCTGATCATCGAATCATTGAAGAAGTTTGACTTCTACTACGGCGGGGATTTCTCCATCGAATACCCTGCTGGATCTCGTAACTATGTGACGATGGACATCGTGGCCAAAGAGCTGTCGCTACGGTGCATGAAGATCTTCATGAGAGACAAAAAAGGCCACAGGCCTGCTTTCGGCAAAAACAAAAAATTCCAGGAAGACCCCCACTTCAAGGACTACATCCTGTTCTACGAATATTTCCACGGCGACAGCGGCAAGGGACTCGGCGCTTCCCACCAAACAGGGTGGACGGGGCTGGTTGCTGAGATGATCCACAAATACTACAAAACCGAAGAAGTCAATCACGATGCCGCTACTCCCCTATTTAGAAGCTGATCGGATCGAAGCCGGATGCGACGAAGTGGGCCGGGGATGCCTCGCCGGTCCCGTGGTGGCGGCGGCAGTGATATTGCCCTCCGACTATTCCAATCCTTGGATCAACGATTCGAAAAAGCTGAGCAAAACCAATCGGGAAGACCTAATCGAAGAAATCAAATCCAAGGCTTTGGCTTGGGCGGTAGCCGAGGCAAGTGTGGAAGAGATTGACCGGATCAACATCCTCCACGCCTCTTTTTTGGCTATGAAGCGGGCAGTGCTTTCACTTACTGTATCGCCGGAACACCTACTGATAGACGGCAACCGCTGGAAGTCCGACCTGAAACTTCCCTACACCTGTGTAGTGAAGGGAGACGGAAAATTTGCGAGTATAGCAGCGGCCTCCATCCTCGCCAAAGTCTATCGGGACGAATTGATGGAAAGGTTGGCGGAAGAGTTCCCCCATTTTGCTTGGGAGCGAAACGCCGGATACCCCACCCAAGCCCATCGGCACGGAATCGAACGATTCGGCAGCACCATTTGGCACCGAAAAAGTTTCCAGCTGCTCCCCAGACAACTGGAATTGGCATTAAAGTAAAAAGCCTCCAAAGATGCTCTGAAGGCTTTCGTTTATTTTAAGGGTGTTTCATTTCTCTTTGTTTCACAAACACGCGCCGAAGTAAGTGGCGATGGCCCCTACCAATTCGTCAACGATGTCGCTACGATGGGGAGCAGAAAGGCTATTTCTTGATGCGTTCAAAAATCAGCTTTCCTGAAGCGGTGTTTTTGCTGATAGGCTGGAGTACCATTTTCTCCTCGGTAAATTCGAGAATCTTCGCGAGCCTGTCTCCTTTCTCCTCGTGTATGAGCAGTATATTTCCTTCTGACAATTCTATCTTGGCTTGCTTTTGGACGACTGTCTGATTTTCAAAGTCGGTAAACTTCAATAGGTCTCCTGGCTCAAACTGATAAACCGTGTTCTCCAGTCTATACCTGATCCGGGCATCCATACTGGCTCGTTCAGCGGGAGTCGCATTTTGGTATTGGGAAGAATGCACGATTTTCTCCATGCCTTCAAAGTGGGTCAATTGCCAACTTCCGATCAACTGCTTGTATTCAAGCTGGTTCCAAAAAAGCGCCAAAGTGAGTAGCGCAGAAGTGAGAATGGATAGATGCATAAATGTGCCAGTGCAATAATTTTGCCAGAAAGAAAGTCCTATCAGCTTCATAGGCTGGATTCACTGCGAGGCCTACTCCAACCTTCCGGCTTATCACTAAACTACCCCAGATCTTTCAATTTTAGACATCGACAGAATCCACGGACGGGATTTTGTAAACCAACTGTCGGCTAAAACGAAACAGGCCTTCCCTAAAGTCGGGAAAGCCTGTTTGCGATGATTTTCTTGAACGATTTAACTCATTTCTTTCATCTCACCTACTACCTTGGTGATGGTCTGCTTGGCATCACCAAAAAGCATCAGACAGTTCGGGTAGCCAAAGAGCTCATTTTCAATTCCCGCATAGCCCTTGCCCATGCTTCGCTTAGAGACGATGACCGTTCGCGCTTTGTCAGCATTAAGTATAGGCATGCCATAGATCGGGCTTTGAGGGTTGGTTCTTGCAGCGGGGTTGACTACGTCATTGGCACCTACCACAAAAACCAAGTCGGTATTAGGGAAGTCGTCGTTGATCGATTCCATCTCGATGAGCTTGTCATAGCTGATATTGGCTTCGGCCAAGAGTACGTTCATGTGGCCGGGCATACGACCCGCCACTGGGTGGATGGCAAAACGGAAATCAATGTTTCGCTTTTCGCACTGCTCCATAAGTTCGCGGATCACGTGCTGTGCTTGGGCTACTGCCATCCCATATCCTGGGACCACGAGTACAGAAGATGCTGAGTCAAACAACATCGCCGTCTCCTCCACGCCAATCTCCTTGACGACGATAGCCGGGCCATCTTGCCCGCCTGCCGCCACAGTTTGTCCAAAGCCTCCCAGCAAGACATTCGTCAGGGAACGGTTCATGGCCTTACACATGATCTGGGTGAGGATAATCCCCGAGGCACCGACTAGAGAACCTGCGACAATCAACACGTTGTTGTTGAGGATAAACCCAGTCGCGCAGGCCGCCATCCCCGAATAAGAGTTCAAAAGGGAAATGACAACCGGCATATCAGCACCGCCAATCGGAATGACGGTCAGTACACCCAGGACGAGGGATATTGCGATCAAAATACCGATGAAAAGCAGATTGGAGGGGTCTATGAAGACCAGCACCGAAGCTGCGACAAAAGCAATTAAGAGAATAAGGTTGATCAAATGCTGTCCACTGAAGGTGATAGGCTGACCAGAGATCTTTCCGTCCAGCTTGAGAAAAGCAATCATGGAGCCGGTGAAAGTCACTCCACCTATCAAAACAGAAAGGATGATGCTGGTGAGATTGACTGCGTCGAGCGACTCCAGTGAACTCCCGCTCTTCAGAAAATAATCCGATAGGGCGACTGCAAAAGAGGCCAGGCCTCCGAAACCGTTGAACAGAGCGACCATTTCCGGTATTTTGGTCATTGCAACCTTGGTGGCGTAAAATAAGCCGATGGCGCCACCGATCAAAATACATATCGCTATCTCGAGCATGGAAATGACGTTGATCGTCAGAAGTGTCGCCACAATGGCAATCAACATCCCAATGGCTGACAACATATTTCCTCTTCTGGCATCTTTGGTTTTACTCAGAAGCTTGATGCCCGTGATAAACAAGATCGAGGCAATCAAATAGGCTATTTGTATGGCTGTGGTCATTTCTTCTTAAACATTTTAAGCATACGATCGGTCACGGCATAGCCTCCCACCACGTTGATCGTGGCTAGGACTAGGGCAAACATGCCGAGCCACTTGGCCAATGAGGCATAGCCGAGTTCATTGCAGGCGATCAGCGCCCCGACGATGGTGATCCCAGAAATCGCATTCGATCCGGACATAAGCGGGGTATGGAGCGTCGGAGGCACTTTGGAGATCAGTTCAAATCCCAAGTAACTGGCCAGGACAAGAACATAGATCAGTATTAGCAATGCTGATACAGTCATAGTGTAGGGGGTCTATTTATTGATGATACTTTTGGTGAATTCGTGGACGAGCTGTCCCTGATGGGTGATCAGGACGCCTTTGGTGATTTCCTCCTCCATATCCAAGGCAAATCCGTCCTTGTTTGCCAGATGCAGCAGCAAAGTCGAAATGTTGGTGGCATAGAGTTGGCTGGCATTCACAGGAAGCAGAGATGGCAAATTGGACTCTCCGACCAAGGTGACGCCATGCTTGACCACGGTTTTGTTCTTTTCGGATATCGCGCAGTTGCCACCGGATTCCACCGCCATATCGACGATCACGGAACCGTTTTTCATGCTTTTCACCATGTCCTCGGTCACAAGGATAGGAGATTTCTTACCCATCACGAGCGCTGTCGTGATGACCAAATCCGCATCCTTGATTTTGTCCCGGATGAGTTGCTGCTGCTTTTCCAAATATTCTGCGGACACTTCCTTGGCATAGCCACCTTCGATCTTAACTCCTTCGGCTCCTTCCACGGTCAGGAAGCGTCCTCCGAGAGACTCTACTTGTTCTTTGGTCTCAGGCCGTACATCGGTACATTCCACAATAGCGCCGAGGCGTTTGGCGGTGGCAATGGCCTGCAGCCCGGCCACGCCAGCTCCGAAGATCAGCACTTTGGCTGGCGTGATGGTCCCCGATGCGGTCATCATGAGGGGAAAAATCTTCCCGAGGTAATTGGCCCCGAGGATCACCGATTTATAGCCCGCTAGGTTAGCCTGGGAGGAAAGCGCGTCCATCTTTTGCGCTCTGGAAATCCTCGGCACGGCATCCATGGAAAAGGAAGAGATGGATTTCTTGTTCATCGCATCCAAGATCTCAGGGTGCTGATAGGCATACATGTACGATATGCAAGCTCCACCGTTTTTCATCTGGGCGACCTCCTCGAGGGTGAATAGGTTTACCTTGAGCAGAATATCAGCGGAAAAAACCTCTTGGCCTGAAAGCACTTTGGCTCCTGCATCCACGTAGTCTTGGTCTGAAAAATAGGATCCTTCTCCCGCACCCGACTCCACCGCCACTTCAAACCCTTTCTTGATAAGTAGCTTAACCACATCCGGACTGAGCGCTACTCTTTTCTCAAATTCCTTGGTTTCTTTGATGACTCCGACTATCATTTTATAGGGTTGTTCTGGGCTAGGACAAAATTTATTTTCGACAAATATTATTCAAAGTAAAGGAAAGGTTTGACTCGGAAGAAATTTCGAAGTCGCCAAATCCGAGTTTTACTGGGCTAAATTAGGCCCCATTTGTCCAAAAAAGGCCAAAATTAGGGCACCCAATTCGCGCAATCGATTTCTTAACTTCTTCCTGTTTTTTTGCTTTTTTTCAGACGTTTTGCAAAAATGACCTTCAAATTGGCTCAGCCATCCTTCCCTATCGGTCAAAAATCCATGGATGAAAATAGTCTTTTATCATCAAAATAAAGTCCTCCTATAAAATACCCGACCAAAAGACACTTTAATCCCTATTTTGTCATACTATTAGACCTCAATTAATTCGTAACCCATGAAAAAACCCGAGCAAGCCTCTTCGGGACAAACCCGGAGAGATTTTATCAAGAATGCAGCTATTGCATCTTCATTTTTCATCGTCCCCAGGCACGTGTTGGGCGGTGTAGGTTTCACATCCCCTTCTGATCAACTCAACTTGGCGGCAATCGGTGCCGGAGGCAAAGGTGCGAGCGATATTGAGCTGGCGTCAGTGGGCGGTAGAGAGCGGGTTGTGGCTCTCTGCGACGTGGACTTTTCCGGTTCCGCAAAAAGATCCGTAGAAAGATTCCCTCAGGCCAAATTGTACGCGGACTACCGCGAAATGCTGGACAAGGAAAAGGACATCGACGCCTTGACTATCTCCACCCCAGATCACGTACACGGACCTGCAGCCAAATATGCGATGGATCGGGGCAAGCACGTCTATGTGCAAAAGCCGATGACCCACAACATCCGCGAGGCGAGGATGCTTACCCAGTTGGCACGCGATAAGAAAGTCGTCACCCAAATGGGTAATCAAGGCGGCTCCAACCCCCTGCTCAAACTCGTGCAGCAGTGGGTGGACGAAGACCGTATCGGCCCCGTGTCCAAAGTCCAAATCTGGACCAACAGACCAGTATGGCCTCAAGGCGGCCCTTTCCCGTCTCCAGATCCAAGCAAAAAGCCAGATGCACTCAGCTGGGATCTATGGCTCGGCCCAGCTCCTGAAATCCCCTATACTCCGGAATTGCATCCATTCAGCTGGAGAGGCTGGTGGAACTACGGCACCGGTGCGCTGGGCGATGTGGGATGCCACCTGATCGATATCCCATTCCGTACACTAGGACTCATGTATCCTACTGATGCTGAGTGCTCCGTGGCTTCGGTGTATTCCCAGATGTGGAATGCCAACTACCATCCTGATGGATGTCCTGCCTCTTCTTTCATCACGTTGCACTTCGCCGAGACCGCCAAAAGCAGATCTCCTATCGAGATGACCTGGATGGACGGCGGCATCAAGCCTGCCCACCCTGACATCATACCCGCTGACCACGAGATCGGTGGATCCGGCTCCGCAAACGGTGTCTTCATCGTCGGTTCCAAAGGCATCATCACTACGAACATCAACGACTCTTCTCCACTGATGCCAAAACTTTACCTGAACGACGGCACCGTGGAAATCGGCCCGCAGACCGAAGAAGGCTTCGAAAGAGAATACGGCCACCAAAGACTGTGGGTAGAAGCCTGCAAGGCTGGTTTTGGCTCTACAGAGCACAAAGGATTGACCTCTTCTTTCGACTATGCTGGCCCTATGACAGAGACTGTCCTTATGGGCAACCTCGCAATCCGCAGCTATCTGCTCAAGCGTCAAAACGCCCAAGGCAGAGACGAATTCTTCGGCCGACGCAAGCTCCTTTGGGATGGCGAAAACATGCGCATCACCAACTTGGAAGAAGCCAACCAATTTGTAGGAAGAGAATACAGAAAAGGCTTCGAAGTCTAGTATTTAGCGATCAGTTTTCAATCTCCGCAATCAGTATACTACGGTTGGCTGAAGAAAAAGCAGTAACAAACCCGTGGGCTCTTCTGTCCACGGGTTTTATTTTGTTGGACTGATGACTATTTCAGTTCCTCAAAATTGATGTTGGGCTTATTGCCTTTCGAGGGCCTTGAATGGATACTTTGCAAAGGAACGGCAGTGTCGAAAAAGCCCCCATTTTTCAGATAAAACTTACCCGAATCAGCTCCACCCGCAAAGTCCTTTCTATATCCCCTCCTGGCAATATCATCCCCGGTAAATTTGGCTTCTGTCAACTCTACCCAATTGCCGTCTGGATCTGATATCCATTGATTATCAAAGAAAACACGCCTTTCGCTATTGCCGGACTCGGGGATAAAGTTCTCCAAAAATGAATGGGGACGCTTGTACCAGGTGTCGGTTTGGGGCCTTAGAAAACTGGCAATCAGCATCCACTCTCCATGCTCCGGCGCAAAGAAATAGGCAGTGTACACCGTGTTCCCTTTTCCGTCAGGCTCTACCGAATTTAAAAACTTATAGGTATTACCCGCTACCCAATCATAGCGCAGGTAGCTTTGTCCTCCCGAGCCCTCATTGCCGAACTCACCAGTGTAGACACCGTCCCCCTTCTTTAGCAGTTTGATCTTTTGTTCGTCTGGGATTTCGTTGGGATTGTCTGTGGAAAAAGGGCTCCAAACCGAAAACAACACCCTTCGCTCAGTCTCCGAGTTGACCTGAATCCCAAAATATCCCTCACCAAACCCATTGGCCATAAAGTAGGAGCCTATCGGATCTTCTCCCTCCGGTACGGTGAGCTCATTGTAAAACCACTTGAAATTCTGGTTTTCTGGCAAAGTATAGCTCAGGTGCACCGAGGGGCCTCGCCTTCCCCAGTAGTAACGGCTATCCACGTTGTCCCGCACGAAGTCTAGCTGTATCGGACTTTCCGAACGTAGCCAAAGGCTTTTGGCCTGGGCGAAGTCAGCTCCAGTCTTGGCTAGGCCATGCAGCTGGACTTCGTTGTAGCCGGGTCGCAGGGGAAACTTTCCCACTTCGTAGATCCCCTCGTCACCCTGGGCCAGACTGAGCTCCAAGGCCCTTCCATTCAGCAGTACGGAAATCCGGCTATCTCCTGCCTGAGGCAGGATCTCCAGATCGACCAAAACCTCCGCTGCTGAATCAGATCTGAAGTAAACACCAAACTCGCTTCCTTCTTCCACCCAAGTCTGTATCCCGGCTGCGTTGATTTTCTCAGGAATATTCCCCTTGGTCTGGTATGCATTGCCGCCCAAGGGAATTTCAAAGGAATTGTCTTCTTGCCCATTTGCCGAAAAGCGCAGGCCTACGATACTAAAGACCGTCAAAAAAACGGCACAGGTGAATCTGATAACCATATACAGGTAGATGAAAATTGAGCCGAAAGATAGAAAAGAGAAAAATTGCACACACGGGCATCTTGGGATAAAGTCACCTTCCATGCTTTGGAAAAACAAACAGCCCCGGCCCATTTTTAGCCCAGGATCACCAGCTTGTATTTATCAACCAGAAAAATACCCGCCTACGGTTCCGCAATTTCCTTTTCGCCCAAAACACTTCGGATGAAAGCATTGGTAATTGAATCTTTTCAGGAAAACGGAAAGGCAATCATCGCCAGCTCTTCGTGCAATGACGTTTTCCTGACTTTCGCCATCTAGCTGAATACCAATTAAACCAAATCAAAAAAGGGCAATCTAAACCACATAACCCCAACACCCATGATCAAGAAAATAACTATCGGACTAGTGCTCCTGCTAGTTGCCATCCAGTTCATCCCGATCGACAAAAACGAATCCGGACCTACGGAATCCGATGTCACTACCGCCTATCAAGTTCCGGAACAGGTATCGATCATCCTCCAGGGAGCCTGCAACGACTGTCACTCCAACACTACCCAGTACCCTTGGTATTCCAACATACAGCCGATTGGCTTTTGGCTAAACCACCATGTGACTGAGGGAAAAGGGCATTTGAACTTCTCTGAATTTACCGCTCGTCCCCTGGCCGTACAAAACCACAAATTCGAGGAAATAGTGGAAACGGTGGAAAGCGGCGAAATGCCCTTAGCCTCCTATACCTACCTAGGCCTCCACCCGGAAGCGAACCTCAGCGAGGCGGAAAAAGCCGCGTTGATTTCTTGGGCAAAAGATCAAATGGCCATACTTGCGTCCAACTATCCTGCGGATAGCCTGGTCATGAAAAGACGATCTCCTCCTCCAGGCCAATAGCACGACGTTTTTGAGCCCCAAAACCCTTGGGGCTTTTTCTTTTTCAACTGGCCAAAGCCCCAAATCTTTTCTATTTTCCGAAATGAAAAATTTTTCTGACAACGAAGTCCGATGGGGCATTTTGGGCGTGGGAAACGTCTGTGAAGTCAAGTCCGCACCGGCTATGAATCTGGTTCCGAACAGCCGTCTCGTGGCCGTCATGCGGCGCGATGAAGCCAAAGTGAAAGATTACGCCCTTCGGCATGTGGTAAACAAATGGTACACGGATGCACAGGCCCTGATTGATGACCCCGAGGTCAATGCCATCTATATCGCCACCCCTCCCAATGCCCATCTGGAGCTCACCCCCATGGCGGCGGCAGCTGGCAAGCCGGTCTATGTGGAAAAACCCATGGCCCGCACCCATGGCGAATGCCTCCAAATGATAGACAGCTGCGAAAAATCGGGCGTCCCGCTGTTCGTGGCATACTATCGCAGGGCGCTTCCCCATTTTGTCAAAATCAAGGAACTCATGGAAGCCGGTGCCATCGGCGAGATTCGAAGCGTCCATGTCAACATGCGCCAAGTCGTAGAGCCAGAGATCATCACCAAGTTGGAAAACAACTGGCGGGTAGTGCCAGAGATCGCCGGTGGCGGTTACTTCTTTGATTTAGCGTCGCACCAGCTTGATCTGCTGGATTTCTTTTTTGGAAAAGTCACCCACGCATCCGGCTACTCCGGCAACCAGGCCAAAGCCTATGCGGTAGAAGACATTGTCGTCGGCAGCTTCGTTTTTGAGAATGGAGTCTTGGGGACTGGCAACTGGTGCTTTACCTCTTCCAAGCCTGCTGAGATCGATGAAACGGTGATCGAAGGCAGCAAAGGTCAGATTCGCTATGCGACCTTCGGAAAAGGCGAATTCACCCTGATTCGTGACGGCGAAGAGCCCCAGCTTTTACAATTTGAGCTCCCAAAGCATATCCAGCAGCCGCTAATCCACAGCATCGTCGACGAGCTTCTCGGAAGGGGGCTTTGTCCAAGTACCGGCATTTCCGGCGCCAGAGCCAATTGGGTATTGGGCGAACTGGTCAAAGAGCGCGTCTTCTAGTCTCAAGACCAACGTCCTGTTGACTCCCAGCGGCGAAGGTGTTTTTATTTCAGTTTTTCATACATTAAAGCTTTAATCATCTGCAACTGCCGCCTTTATGCATGATCACCCGATAGTCGTTTTCATGGCGCTTTTGATCTTGGGCTATGGATTGTTTTCCAAAAAAGCTGAAAACTCCGTTGTCACGGCTCCGATGGTGTTTGTCGTCATTGGCCTCTTGGTGAGTTTTTTTGACTTAGAACTGCTGCAAGAAGGCCCCAAGGCCAACTTTGTAAAGCCTTTGATGGAGTTCACGCTGCTGTTGGTCCTGTTTATCGACGGCTCCACGATAGATCTAAAAAGCCTAAAGCAGGACCGGGCATTGCCTTTCCGGCTTTTGACCTTTGGTCTACCGCTCACCATGATCTTGGGGGCGTATTTGGCCATCGTAATGTTTCCCGAGATCAGGCCGCTCACGCTCATCCTAATGGCTTTTATCCTATCTCCCACGGATGCGGCATTGGGCCAAGCCGTCGTGACGGGTGAGCAGGTACCGCGCCGCATCCGACAGACGATCAATGTGGAAAGCGGATTGAACGACGGAATAGGTCTACCCCCCATCCTAGTCTGCATTGCTCTACTGTCGGGATCGGCTGGCGAGGGCTTTGACAGCCAGTATTGGCTGGCTTTCGTCGCCAAACAGTTTGTCTTTGGCCCGTTGATCGGCGGGCTGATCGGATGGCTCGGAGGCAAGCTTGTGGAAATCGCCTTTCGAAAAGGCATGATCACTCCCATCTACCAAATGCTGGCATCTGTTTCTATTGCAGTGCTGGCGTTTTCAGGAGCGGAGCACTTGGGGGGAAATGGCTTCATCGCCGCCTATGTGGCTGGTATGCTCTTAGGCACGCAAAATGACCATGTCCGAGAGCGGATGAAGGAGTTTGGCGAAGCCGGAAGTCAGATCATGATCCTGTTTATTTTCCTGCTGTTCGGAATGTTGCTAATTCCCATTTCCTACCCTCTCTGGAACTGGAAGATGCTTGCTTATGCGCTGCTCAGCCTTACGGTGATCCGGATGGTTCCAGCCGCTATCAGCCTCTACAAGTCAGGCCTGAACCAAAAAACCATTTGGTTCATCGGCTGGTTTGGGCCTAGGGGAATTGCGTCTGTGCTGTACATGCTGATGGCTATAATCGAATTGGGTACAGTAGGCTACGAAGACATGGTCAGCATCATCACGCTCACCGTGTTGTTGAGCATTTTTCTCCATGGAATCACGGCAGTGCCGCTTTCGGGGATTTTCAAAAGAAAGTATTGAAACAAAGTCTTTTAAAAACAATTTCGCCGAGGATTTTTCGCAAAGCTTCTTTCTGTTAACTTATAGTCAACCTTCAAATTGAACCCTATGTGCCGGACGTTTGTGCTTGCTTTTTTACTTGGGATGCTGACATTTCCCCAGATTCTCTCCGCCCAAAATCTCAAAAACCGCATCCAACCAGGAAAGATGTACAACGCGGGCGATTCGATTTATACCCCTCGATATGGTTTCAGCGGACAGATACCCCAAGGCTGGGTTGGGGTACTTCCTAGGGAGACGGAAGTTTTCCTGCTCAACTCCACGTCTGGCACTTTCGGGGAGATTTTTGTCTTCGGCAGGGAAAAAACAGATCTCAGCCAACTTGCCGAGTCTTGGAAATCTGGTGTGAGCGTATCCGAAACCGTCACGCTAAAAGCCACTGATCCCACCATCGAAGGAGATCTGCTATACTCCCATGCCGAAGCAGTCGGCAATTACCTTCCACCGAAAAACTATCGCGCTTTTGCCGCTACCCGCTGCGGAGAGGCTTGCATTACGGTTTTGGCAATTTCGGAGGAGTCAAATGCAGAAGCATCCTCTCAAGCCGCACTCGAACTTCTCAAAACCGCTGTCTTGTCCACGCCCAGAGAAATAGACCCTTACGAGGGCTTTGACTGGAAAGAATTTCTGTCGGGGAAACTACTCATCGCTTTTGAAGGATTCACAGGCGGAAAGCAACAGACCAAGGTGACGCTGTGCGAGGATGGTAGCTTCCGTGCGCAGATTTCGAAAAAGGGGATGATGAAAGACACTAATCCAGACTACAAAGGAGGTATGAAGGGTTCGTGGGCAGTGGAGGGAAATAATTCCCAAGCCACGCTAACCCTGACTTTCGAGAAAAAAGACCTGGCTCCGTTCGTGGCAAATCTAAAATTTGTCGACGAAGAACTCTACATCAACGAGGAGCGACACTATGCCAGCCAGACGGAAAAGTGCGATTGAGCAAGTTCACGACCTTTGTCGATTCCGCTGATTTACGCTGAACACAAACCTATGGATTGAGGAACTTTTGATATTACGCCATCTTTTCCTGGTTTCCGGTAGCCTTATGCAGGAGATAAAGATTCTGATAGATGGATTTGTTGGAGCCATAGTTCAGCGCATCCTCCAGCACGGTGATTGCCTCCCGCTCTTTTCTTTGGGCGAGCAGCGCAGAGCCTAAATTGATGCGGGCCATCAGCGGATCTTCCGGCCCAGCTTGCACCGCGTATCGGAAATATTCTTCCGCCTTGAGGTAGTTTTTCTCCTTGGCAAAGTAAATCACCCCCAAGTTGGTGGAGACTACCGCGTCGTTACGGTCTACCGAAAAGGAATTCAAAAACTCAGCCTTTGCTGCTAGCGTATCCCGGGTCTCCAACAATGCCCTGCCATACGCCAAGTGGTACTTTGGGTATTTGTCACCAACGCGACTACTTCGGTATGGACAGGGTGTGCCGCAAACAAGGCCAGCGCGAGCAATCCAAGCCAAGCCGGGAGCCTACCTAAGACGCAGATCTTCTTCAAAAAAAATCCTACCACCACGAGACAAAGAAAATACAGCAGCACATTAATCAAGTGCCCGTGGCTGGCGTCGAATTCTCCAAAAATGTCGTGCTCCAAGGCAAAGGTCAGCAGTGTAAATGGCCGGTACGTCCCGGAGTTGACCGGTTCGATAGAGAGGAAATTCATTGAGCCGTTCGTGAAAAGTGCCCAGGTCTCGCTTAAGCCTTTCTGGGTCGCCCAGTTGAAATAGGAGTAGATCCCGTCATCACCAGAGTAGCCGTAGGGGACGGTCTGGAAATATAAAACAGCACCAAAAAAAGCAATAATCAGTATCCAACTACCGTTTTTTCCTACCATTCTAAGTTTAAATAATCTGCTCTGGCCAATTTACCAACCAATCTATTAATTCCACTGTAAGCAAGAACTTGCATTACGAAAAAAAAATCTCCTTTTCCGTCCCTGAAAAATTAGGGGAAGACCAAAACTTCTCACTGCGTTTTTCTGATTGTGAAGTTGAGTTCAAGAAAATTAATCCTACATCGGATTTAGAAATCCTATTTTTTCATTTAAGTATAAATATTTTAGATGTTTTTTTTCCGAAATGTAGAAACGATACTCTCCAGTTGAAAAATATTTTTTCAAAACTGGCTCGATTTTCGAAAGAAGTAATGCTACCTATCAGACTGATTCCTCATCTATAAAACCAAAAGCCCATGTAATAACCCAGCCTCAAAATTACCGTAAGACCAAAACACCCCAACCGCCAGGCTAACTACAACAAGCTAAACCACAAAACACCATGAACACGCGCTTTATCACTCGCATCTTCGGATCTCTCCTACTAGGCCTTATCCTATTGGTGGCGATGTTTAATCCTTCACAGGCCGAAGCAAAAAAACAGCCTGCCATAGGCTTTCAAGTCTTCTATGATGAACTTTCCCCCTACGGAGACTGGGTGAAAGACGCTCGATACGGTTACATCTGGTTGCCTGCAGTCCGCGGCGATTTTCATCCATACGGCACCGAAGGACACTGGGTCATGACCGAATACGGCAATACTTGGGTGTCCTATTACGACTGGGGATGGGCACCGTTTCACTATGGACGCTGGTACTTCGACGACTACTTCCAAAGCTGGGCTTGGATTCCCGGCTACGACTGGGGACCTGCTTGGGTCAACTGGCGAAGTGGTGGAGGCTACTACGGCTGGGCTCCGCTGGGGCCAGGAGTATCCATCCAAGTGAGTGTGAATATCCCAAGTTTCCACTGGGTATTTATTCCCAACCACCGAATCCATCACCACTACGCGTATCGATACTACGCTCCCCACAAAACCAAAGTAAAAATATACAACAACACCACTATCATCAACAATACCGTGGTGTATAACAACCACAACTACGTAGGTGGACCTCAGCGAAGAGAGGTGGAAAGAGTCACTAGAAATCCGGTTCAGATCTACAATGTACAGGCTACCAATGCTCCCGGCAGAGCGGCAGTATCCAGAAACTCGGTTACGCTCTACCGTCCGGACGTGCAAAATAGCCGGGGCAGAACGACTGACATAAGGCCATCCAGAGTCATTGATGCAGCCGAGGCAAAAACCGCCAGATCCAATCGAGAGCTCAATAGTTCTTCTCCATCCAGAAGCACTTCACCAGCTTCGCCTTCAGGAGGCAGATCTGTACAGACTACGCCGAGCAGAGTAGGTCAAAGTTCAGGCTCCGCGACGAGAAATCCATCTCCTAGCAGATCGGAAAGCCCAAGCGTCAAATCCGGCAGCCAAAAACCGGTAGTAACCCCGATGCCAAACAACTCACAAAACCGAAGTACGACCTCCGCTCCTTCTCGTTCCCAAAATTCGGGAAGTAGGGAAACGTCTCCATCCCGGTCTACTGAAGTGAAAAAAGAAGCTTCAAGGACTCAGCAAAGCGCACCGTCCCGTGGCACAGTACAACAGTCACGCCCAAGCCAAGCCCCGGCTCGGACAACCTCGCCTCAAGTGAGAAATTCTGAACCATCAAGGAGCCAAGTGTCCCAACCCAGCAGAAGTCAATCGAGCAGGCCGTCCTCTTCTGGCAAATCAACTGCGCCGGAACGAAAAAGCTCTTCTTCCTCCAGCCGGTCATCAAGCACTGGACGGTCCTCAAATAATTAAAATCTATATAGGTAATCCCAACTAGTAGAGGCCTGGCACTTAACGCGCCAGGTCTTTTTTTTTAGCTACTAACCAACTACCCCCGACTCAGGCATTAGATATTATATACAATGCGGCAGGATTCTCGCGTCTTAGTAAGCAGCCGCCACCAGGTCTTTCTATACCAAGACACGAGGCCATTCAATAAAAAAGTCGCCCCGCATGATGCGGAGCGACCTTGATTTGAAGCAAGCTTTCCAGCTAAATTCTGAAAAACATGCCCTTTGATTAGTTCGCGTATCCCGGGTTTTGGGTCAGGGATGGATTGCGCTGAAGCTCCTGCTCAGGAAGTGGGAAGAGCATGGTCGACTCTTTCACGGTAGCTCCAAAGAAATTAACCGCACCGACCGCATCTACAAACTCGATGTCGCCGGAGCCATCCTCTGCTGGCTGAGGGAATTTTCTAGTTCGCATCACGTCAAACCAAATCGGAAATTCAAACACCAGTTCTCTGACTCTTTCTTTCCAGACTTCTTCTACAAATTGATCGACTGAAAGAGAAGAAAGCTGGTTGCGGATCGCCTGGGGATCCTGCTTCCAATATGCTCTTCCTCTGATCTGTGCCAAATAATCTACGGCTTCCTGGGTCACTCCCTCAGACTTGGCGATGGCCTCCGCCGCGATCAGCAACACATCCGCATAGGTAGAAACCGGAATATCACGGCTCGACTGTGCTGAACCAAAAATCGCCGACTCATCCATCCACATATATGGGGAGGTGTTAAACTCGATGTTTTCGCCGTCGATGACAATAGAAGAATGGAAGTACTGCTTTTCCTGTACTCTCAGATCGTTTTCGGCATCGTAAGAGTTCAAGAGATCGGCGGTAGGACCATAGGCATTGTTGGTAATCGCATAGGAAACCAAAGGAGCCATACTGACAGGGAAGCTGAGCGCAGGATAGCCATTGTTGGCGATCGCCGCGTCAAACTCATAATAGTAGATGTACTCGCTCGGGATTTGCTCACTGTCTTTGATCTTGTTGTAGGCAGAGCCATTGGCAGCGAGCTCACCGCCACCGGTGCGGGTGTGCTGAACCAGAGAATACACTCCGGAATTGATCACCTCACGGGCGGCCTGTGCAGCTTCCGCGTATCTGTTGGCGTTTACAGCCGCACCGCTCATTGTGAGATTGACCTCAGCGAGGAGTGTCTGGGCTACGCCACGGGTGATTCGACCCGCGTTGCCGACCATAGTCGCCTGCGGAAGACCACCCGAGCTGATCGCAAAATCCAGATCTTCCAGGATCAAGTCATAAACTTGCGCTACCGGAGTACGCTCCAGAAAGAGATTTTCCAAGCTTTCATAGGGCTCAGTCACCAAGGGCACATCGCCAAACATCCGCGCAAGGAAGTAGTAATTGTAAGCGCGGAAGTATCTAGCCTCAGCCAGATAGCGATTGGCATCCGCCTCACTTAGACCAGGAGTCGTAGGGATATACTTAATCGCGTTGTTGGCACGGGAGATTCCGACATAGATATCGGACCACATCGAGTTGAAATAATCCGACAGGTTCAATCCGTCGAAGACGATATTCTGTCCCCGCTGCACGTGGAATTCCTGCCCTTTGTAGTCGTTGTCCACAAAACCGGAGACATACGCGCCAAACATGATGCGCGATCCGGAGTATACACCGGTCTCATACATCTGCATGGCACCTCTTCTATAAAGTGCGTTGACTGCGTCACGAGCATGCTCCGGGCGCTGGAAGTATTGGTTGGAAGCCACCTCATCTACCGGCTTTTCTTCCAAAAAGCCCTCGCAAGAAGCGGTCAACAAGCTCAATCCAAGAAATAGAAAATTTATCTTTTTCATCTTAAGTTCTTTTTGGGTTAGAATTGAAGGCTTAGTCCAAGGGTGAAGGTTCTTGGTCTCGGATACTGGAAGAAGAAGATATTCTGCCCCCACTGGTTACCTTCCCAAGAGGATGCTTCAGGATCATAGCCTTTGAAATCCTTGGAATGGATTAAAAATGCATTCTGCACGTTTCCATATACCCTGAGATTTTTCAGTCCTTTGCTTTTGGCCATCACGTCGTTGAAGGTATAGCCCAATGAAATCAGGTTGCCTCTGATATAGGATCCGTCGGTCACCCAATGGCTATCCACTTCAGAATTTTGTCCAGAGTAGACGCCATTTCTGATCTGCTGCACCATCGTATTTTGGTTTTCCTCGGTCCAGGCATCATACAGCGTGGAAGCTAAGCCACTGGCAAGACCCGTACGGTCTTCGGTAGAGTGGAAAAACTGCTGGAGAATGTCCACATCCGCTACAAACTGGATATCCAATGTGAAGTCGAAGTTTTTGAAGTACACATTGTTGATAAATGAACCCGTCCACTTTGGCAGTCCGTTGCCAATGATCATTCGCTCTGCGCTGCGCTTGGCTTCCCCTGGGATCGCTCCAACCTCAGCAGCTGCTGCCGCCTCGTCAGTACCCCAAGTTCCCAATCGCTGAAAGCCCCAGAAGGAACTCAGCGGCTCGCCCACTCTCAGGATGGTCTGGCTACCCGACACCCAGTTTGGTCCTGGGAAGATGTCCTCGTTGTTTTCCCCAAGTTTCTCGATCTCATTGATGTTGTAGGAAAAGTTCAGATTGGCATCCCAGTTGAAATTCGCATTGGAGACAGGGAATGCTTTCACCAAAACTTCAATACCTCTGTTGGACACGGAGCCGATATTATCCCGTACCGCGGAGAATCCTGAGGAAGAAGGAACCGGTCTATCTAACAGCAAGTCCGTGGTCAACTTGTGGTAATAGTCAAAGCTGAAGGTCAAGGCTCTATCCAAAACCGAAAGGTCAAAACCGATATCGAACTGGCGGGTCTTTTCCCATTCCAGATCCGGATTTGGAAGTCGGTTCACATAGCTGATCGGAGCGCGGGTGCCATTGATCAGCGTGGTAGCCGTAGAGATGGTACCCAGTGATTGGTAGGTTGGAATCTCCGTGTTACCGGTGATACCAAAGCTGGATCGGAGTTTCAGCTCGTTGATGGTGTTGGACATGCCCTGCATGAATGGCTCATTGGAAATCACATAGCCCAAGCCTACAGATGGGAACACCCCATATTTGTTGTTGTCACCAAATCTGGAAGATCCGTCCACACGACCGGTGAAAGTCACGAGGTATTTGCTCTTGTAGTTGTAGTTACCTCTCAGGAAGTAGGAGTTCATGCTCCACTCGTCATAGCCTGAGTTGGGAGTTCCCGGCTGGGAAGCCGCTTGGATTCGGTTGAAAGTGAACGTGTCATCCGAGAAGCCAGTCGCGCTCACGTTGAAGAACTCGTCAGTTCTTTTCTGCCAGCTAAGACCCGCCATTGCATTGATCGAATGGTCACCAAATTCCTTGGTATAGGTCAGGTAGTTTTCCTGTTGCCAGTAGAAGGTTCTGGAATTGCCCAAATACGCATAGCCGTTCGGAGAACTGATGTTGATCAGGTCCGTAGGGCTGTAAGTCTGCTCGTTGTAGTCATTTTTGTCAAAACCAAACTGAGTCCTTAAGTCCAATCCAGGCAGGATGTGGAAGGTGGTGTACAAGTTACCAAACAATTTGGTGCGCTTTCTCAGTCTGTCCTGCGTAGTCAGCACATGGACTGGGTTGGGGATGGCTTCAAATCCATAAGGATCGGTGACCATTGAGGTGTTGCTCCAGGTGCCATCCGGGAATTTCACCGGGAAAATCGCCGGCATCTCGATCATGGATCGTCTTGGCATTTGGTGCCCGCCGCTTTCTTCGAAGACATTTTCCTTGGTGCTGTTTGCCAAAAGGTTCAAGCCGATTGACAGCCATTTTTTTGGATTCGCATCGTAGGCAAACTTCCCGTTCACACGCTCCAGATAGTTGTTGAGCATGATGCCCTCCAAGTTGGAATAGTTCAGGAATGCTCCGAAAGATGATTTTTCCGCCTTGGACTGGAAGGATAGCTGATGGTTGTTGGAGACGGCTGTTCGAGTCGCCTCTTCTTGCCAGTCTGTATCATACAAGGGATTTCCGTTCGCGTCAAAAAGATTCGGGTCGTTTCTGGTAAATGGAGGAATCGGGGAATTACTGTACTTGCTGTGGTTGGCAAAGCCTCTTTCCAGCACTTCCATAAACTCCTCCGCATTAAGCACGTCCATCTTTTTGGGCAGGACACCGATGCTCACGTAGCCGTCATAGGACACGATTTCACCTGTGGTCTTTGCACCCCTTTTCGTGGTCACCATCACGACGCCGTTTGCGCCTCTGGCTCCATAGATTGCGGTAGAGGATGCATCCTTCAGCACTTCCATGCTTTCGATGTCATTGGGATTCAAAAACTCGATGTTTTCCATTACCACACCATCCACTACATAAAGTGGCTGGGAAGAGGAGTTGATCGTGCCGAGTCCCCGGATCAAGACTCTGGGACTGGAAGAAGGAGATCCCGAATTCAGGAACACGTTCACACCCGCTACCTTTCCTTTCAATCCCTGGAGTGCGTTGGCAACAGGAGCCTTGAGCAGCTCCTCTGCGCCGACCACACCCACAGAGCCGGTCAAGTCGGACTTCTTCACTGTACCATATCCGACTACCACGACTTCGTCCAGCCCCTGCGTATCGGTCTGCATAGTCAGGTCAAATACGCGGCGCTCGCCGACTTGCATCTCAATCGTTTGCATGCCGATAAAGCTAAAAATCAACACCGACTCAGAGGAAGCCACATTCAGCTTAAACTTCCCGTCAACATCGGTCACGGTCCCGTTGGACGTGCCTTTTTCAATGATGGATACACCGGGCAGTGGCGTATTGGTGTCATCTACTATGGTACCGGTGATGGTTTCCTGCGCGATAAACTCTATGCTTACCGACTCAGGGGAACCACCCTCATCCACTCTCACATGGATGTTTTGGTTGATTTGCTTGAAATTCAGACCGGTCTGTTTGGAAAAGTCGACCAGTACATCGTACAGACTTCCGGAATTGGAAATCGTCACCAAGGGAAGATCGCGAAGCTGACGGTGGTTGTACACGAAGTTGTAACCTGTCGCTGTTTCGATCTTGGTAAACGCGTCCTGTACGGAGGCGTCTTGCAGCTCTATCTTGACCGGTACTTCATCGATGGCCTTGATCTGGGCATTACCAGAAAAGGCGAAGAGAACACTCATCGAAAAGCACTGAATCACAAAGCTGTAAAGGATAGTTTTGGACATAGCCAATAAGCTTAACAGTATGCTTTTTTTCATAACTTTAAATCATGTTTAGACTATTTGAGAATGGTTTGAACTGAGGTTTTGATTATCCGCCAAGACCTATCAAAACCGGTACTGGCCGGGGTGAGCTTTCACCTTCGGCCTTTTACTTTTCTGTGTTTTTTTGCATGGGCTATTGGGTTAAGAGTTGAATTGGATATATACTTTTTTGCCTTCGATACGATAGTTAAACCGGGAAGAGTAGCTCAGCCCTTTGAGGATATTTTCGAGGCTTTCGTCCACAAACTTACCCGACACATGAAGGCTCGGGGGAACGCTGTTTTCAAAAACCAGCTCTACTCCAAACCAGGCCTCCAGTTTCTTTCCGGCTTTTGCAAAAGAAGCCTTTTCAAAAATCAGGGTCTTGTTCATCCAAGAAAGAACTTTGTCAGGATCAAAATCGACCCTTTCCCAATCTTGGCTTTCGGACGATGCCCGAACTCCCTGTCCTGGCACCAAGTGCTGCTCCAGCCCAGCCTGATCGCTGCTCACCAAAACCTCCCCTTTGACCAGCGAAATGGAAATATCCTCTCCGGGAAAGGAGAACACATTGAACTCGGTACCCAAGGCCGTGGTGGAAATCGACTGAGTCTTCACGATGAAAGGCCTGGATGGATCGTGCGCAACCTCAAAGTATGCCTCACCCTCCAAAGTGAGCAGACGGAGCGTGTCTGTAAATCCCTTGGTATAGGTGATCTTGCTTCCGGAATTCAAAAACACAATCGAGCCATCCTCCAGGGTAATCGTCGACTTGACGCCAAAAGGCGCCTGAAGCACCTCGGTCTCCGCCACCACTGGCATGGATTCTTCACGCTCGGGAGTGATACTTCTCGCCAGCAAATATCCCAATGCGCCAAGAAGAACGAGGATGGCCGCGGCCTTTCGTCTCCAAGCGTTTTTTGTCTTTTTTTCCGCCGCTAGGTTATGCTGTTGGATAGCGGACCAGGAGTCCAAGGTGACGATCTTAGTCTCCTTGCCAGCTTGAGCTTCCAAGCTCATTTGCTTGGAAATCTCCAGCCACATCTCCTCCTTGACGGCGCTCGCCAGCCCTGATTTTTTCTTGGAGAGATGGATCAAAAGCTTCCGCGCCAACTTGATCTCGGCGATTTTCTCGGGATGCTCGGCCAAAAAATTCTCCCAATAGGCTCTTCCCTCCTTATCGTTAGCGAGTATCCAGGCCCTAAAGTCCGGGTCCAGGATAAAGTCTTCAACAGAATAGTCGGCCTTGCTCATAGGTGCTGCGTTCTTCTTTAAGAGACCAGCCCGGCAAAAAGTTATCCTTTATTTTTTCACTTTTTTTAAGAAAAAAAAATGAAGGCAAGATACATCAGCTAATCAGAAGGAAAAGGAGTACGACATTTAACACCTTTAGCATTTGCTTTTTCAGCCCTTCCAGCGCCTTCCACGCCAGCGTATAGGTCGAGCGGAGATTGATATTCATGATCTGCGAAGTCTCCTCATAGGAAAAATCCCTAAAAAAAAGGCAATCGATCACAGCCTTTTGCCGTTTGGGAAGCTCATCAATCGCCTCGCTGAGCCGAACTTTGAGATGGGACTGGACTTGGAAATCAATGAGTTTGGACTCCGTACTCTCTACCAACTCCCCGGTTTCTTCCATGTATTTATGGTGAAGCGCCTCCGCCTTTTTCGACATCTTCCCCTCTCTGAAAATCCGGTTAGCCAAACACTTGTAAAGATAAAATCTCACGTTTACGGATGCGCTAAGTCGAGCGTGATACCTCCAAAGGTCCAAGAAAACGTCTTGGATGGCATCTTTTACTTGGCTTTCGCTACCAGCCAGCGTCATCCCAAAGCCAAAAAGTTCATCTACATACGTCACATAAAAAAAACGAAGCGCCGACTGATCCCCTCCTTTTAATTGCAGCCAATAGACCGACTCCTCCTCGGCAATTTGGAGATTTGGGTTCATTCTAGTAGTTGGGTTAGTTAATTGGATTGAAGGTAAAAAAAGCAATGCCCGCCTACTTTTCAAAATACATTTCAATCAATTGCCTCTCCAAAATCGAGGCGGCGGCCCCCTTTCTTTGTTTATTGTCTCTCAGCGAACTTCTGTCTCGAATTTATGCAAGACAAAGAATCAATGTTTTTATATAGGCGGCAAAAGCTCTCTGAAAAATCACATAAAACGGCGAATAAATCCAGAATATGCTTCCAACGGCAAAAGGAGTGAACCTGTCAAACAAAAAAGCACAGACCCTAAGACCTGTGCCTTTATTCTTGGCTTTAAACTTTGTCTGATCGGACTATGACTTTTTTACCAAAGGAATCACCTCCTCGCCGATCAGCGCAATGCTCTCGGACAGTTGCTGATGACTTAGGCCCGCATTGTCCATCTGAAAGGTAAAGCGGTCGATTCCTCCCAGGGAATCGCTGTGACGTAGGATTTTCTCCGCCACTTCCTCCGGCTCGCCTATGAGGTAGGCACCACGCTTTCCATTCTGCGCTTCAAAGTGCCCGCGTGTCACCGGCGGCCAGCCCCGTTCTTTCCCTATCCGCGTAAAAGTCTCCGCATAGCCGGGATAATAGGCTTCGACGGCCTCTTCATGAGATCGTCCCACGTAGCCAAGCGAGTGAAGTCCGACTTTGAGCCGGTCTTGGGAAAAGCCCGCCTTATCGCCGGCCTCTCGATAGAGATCCACTAAGGGCCTGAATCGATGCGTCTCCCCTCCGATCACGGCCACCATAAGCGGAAGACCGAGGGAGCCCGCACGAACAAACGATCCCGGTGTGCCTCCAACTCCCAACCAAATGGGCAATCGCTCCTGCACCGGTCGCGGATAGATTGGTTGATTATTCAGCGCAGGGCGAAACTTACCCGACCAGGTCACGGTCTCTTGCTCGTTGATCTGCAGTAGAAGCCCCAATTTCTCCGCAAAGAGCTTATCGTAGTCTTCGAGGCGAAGTCCAAAAAGAGGAAATGCTTCCGTGAACGATCCCCGACCTACCACCAGCTCTGCCCGGCCTTGAGACACCAAATCCAATGTCGCAAACTGCTGATAAACCCTCACCGGGTCAGCTGCGCTCAGTACGGTCACCGCACTGCTCAGGCGGATATTTTGGGTCATTCCGGCAGCAGCGGCGAGGATGACCGAAGTCGCAGAGTCGAGAAATTCCTTGCGGTGGTGTTCGCCTATGGAGAACACATCCAGCCCTTTTTCGTCCGCCAGTTTGATTCGCTCCAAGAGCTCCTTCATGGCGTTTTCAGCCGTTCCTACGGGATTTCCTTGCCGATCCGTGATAAAAGCTGCAAAACTGTCAATTCC
>CAZTJM010000027.1:0-38957 GCA_964613865.1 uncultured Limnohabitans sp.
ACTTATCAAAGGTCAACTCATCGTAGACCCAAAGGAGAATGAACAGGGTGCTCGCACATCCTATACACAAGCCAAGGAGATTAGTCAGGGAAAAACCCTTGTTTCTCAAGAGGTTTCTCCAGGCGATTTTAAGGTAGTTTTTCAACATGATTTCCTAAAGCTGAAAGTTTGGAAAATAGTTAGATTGGAAAGTGATCGGGTTGTCAGTTTGCCGAAGTTTTCGGGTTCTTGAAACTTGGTGTTTTTCATTGGGGTAATTGATGCTTTCCTCTTGGTTCTTGGTTCTTGGCTCTCTTATTCGCTCTTCAAGCTGTCCACCGGATTCATCATGGCAGCTTTGACCGATTGAAAACTGATCGTTGCAAGTGCCACTACCACCGCCAAAACTCCGGAAATCAGGAAAATCCACCAGTGAATAGGAACTTGATAGGCAAATCCTTCCAACCATTTGTTCATGGCATACCAAGCAACGGGTGTAGCTATTAGAATGGCTATCGAGACTAGCTTGATAAAGTCTTTAGACAGCAAGCCTACGATGCTTCCGATGTTTGCTCCCAATACCTTTCTGATTCCGATCTCCTTGGTGCGCTGCTCTGCTGTATAGGTCGCCAGACCGAGAAGACCGAGACAGGCTATCATTATCGCCAAAACCGAAAATGTGGTAAAAATCTTTCGGAAGCGGAAATCCGACTCGTATTGCTTGTTGAAATCCTCGTCCAGAAAACTGTAGATAAACGGTCGGTGTGGAGCCAGTTTTTTCCAGACCTGTTCTACATTGGCTAAGGTTTTTGGAAGGTCTTCCCCAATGACTTTGAGGCTTAAATACCTGCTCGCATAGGCTTCAAAGGGTAAAGTCAGGGGTTCGACCGCCCGATGCAGGGAGATATAATTGAAATCCTTCACCACACCGATTATCTGCCCTTCTCTCCCCCATTGGTCAAATTTCTTTCCAACCGCATCAGCAGGATTTGAATAGCCATATTGCCGCGCGGCAGCCTCGTTGATCACCAGAGCTGAACTGGAATCTGAAGGATAGTCTCTCGAATATGACCTGCCGGCAACCAGTTCCAAATCAAAATGATCAATAAAGTCCAAACCAACCTGAAAAATCGGCTGTGCTTCCTGTTTCATTTCCCCGTCCGGAGTTTCGATTGTCGTCCCGGCATTTGGGAAATAGCTTCCCGGCACACTCCTGGAAAATGCGACCGAAAGCACCTCAGGCATCGCCTCAAGCTCACCTTGGAGAACCGACGATACATCGTTCACTTTTTCGTCATAATTATAGTCCAGCACCAGCATGTGTTCTTTGTCAAAACCCATGTCCTTGTCAAGTAAATGGCTCATTTGGGAATAGACCACAATCGTCCCGGCGATCAGCGCTATAGAAAGGCTAAACTGAAAAACTACCAGACCCTTTCGAAGATTGACTCCCCTAGCATCGGATTTATTGATGCCTTTCAGGATCATCAACGGCCTGAAACTTGACAAAACCAAAGCGGGATAGGAACCTGCCAATACCCCGATAAGCAACAAAATTGCGATGAAAAAAGGAATGGTCTTGCTATTCAATATCTGATTGATTTCAAACACTTTACCTGTCAAATCATTCATAAAAGGTAAAGCTACTGTCACCAACACCAAGCCGACTGCTGCCGCAAAAAAAACGATGATCAAGGACTCTCCCAAAAACTGAAAAACGAGACTACGTCGGTCGGCTCCGATGGATTTTCTGATTCCTACTTCCTTGGCCCGCTCCATCGATCTTGCCGTAGAAAGATTCATAAAGTTGATCATGGCTATGGCGAGAATAAACACGCCTATCAGGGAAAAGACATAAATATTCGTCAGCGAGCCAGTTTCCCCAGGAAGGCGCTGCGCGGTCGTACGCAAATAGACATCCTTCAGTGCCTCCACTTTGATTGCGTACTTATCATCCTCTCCACCTCTCTTTCTTTTGATAAAATCTGGCAGTTTAGCTTCAAAAGCCACTGGGTCAAATCCTTCGTTTACCAAGAAATAGGTATAAAAATCCACATAACCCCAAGCGTCAAATACCTGAGGCCGGCTCTGCTTGAAGGTGCTCAAAGAAAGCAAGGCATTGAAGGTAAAGTGGGAATTGGAAGGCACGTCAGCCATCACCCCCGTGACGGTATAATCGCCAGCATCAGCCCTTCCTGCAGATTCACTGCCCTTCAAAGTTTTGCCCAGCGGATCTTCGTCACCAAAGTACTTTTTCGCCGTACTTTCCGTCAAAACGATGCTGAAGGGAGCAACCAAAGCAGTTTTGGCATTTCCCCGGAGCAATTTCCAGGAAAACACATCGAAAACCGTCGAGTCCATGTAAAACACGCCGTCTTCCTGCAAGGTGGTTTCCCCATAGCTCAGCAACAAATCCGACCTGCCGGAAAACTGCACGATCTTTTCCACCTCGGGAAATTCCTCCTTCAACGCAGGTCCAACAGGCGCATTGTGCCACACCCAAAATGGTGTTTCCTCGGCCCCTTCCATCGATCCCTCGGGAGAGTTTGACCCGTGGATCAGGCGATAGATCCGGTCACCCTTTTCGTGGTAATTGTCATAGCTGAGTTCGTCCTGCACAAACAAGAAAATCAGCACGCAACAGGCCATGCCCACTCCCAGACCAAGGATGTTGATAAAAGAATAGACTTTCTTTTTGAGAAGATTCCTCCAGGCGATTTTGATATAGTTCTTGAGCATGGCACTTGGGGTTAAAATTTAAAGTTTTGAAAATTTGGAGTTTGGAAACCGGAGGTTTGGAGGAATGAAGGTCCTTTCATCTTGGATTGCTACTTCCTTATGGCCAACTCTATGTCATGATACTATTTACTCACTCTTCAGGCTATCGACGGGATTCATTCTCGGTGCCCTGAAGGCCTCTACTCCCACGGTCAGCATTGCCACGCCGATACCGATTGCGGCCGTCAACGCGAAGTACCACCAGCTCAATTCCACCTGATAGGCGAACTCTTTCAGCCAGATCTGCACTGCGTAATAACTGATCGGAAATGCGACCAAGATGGCAATCAGCACCATTTTTATAAAATCAGCTGAGAGTAGCCGCACGATTCCAAAGACCGAAGCGCCTATCACTTTGCGGACGCCAATTTCTTTGATTCTAGCCTCCGCATTGAACACCGCCAAACCAAACAGGCCAATGCAGGAAATGAAGATCGAAAACATCGCGCCAGCGGTGATCATCTGTTTCCACTTTGCCTCTCGCTCGTACCTTTTTAGATTGTCCAGATCTTCGAAACTGTATTGAAATGGCATCAAAGGCACGTGTTTGCGAAAGACCTGTTCGACGGACTTCAGCGTCTCCGAGACCTGTTCGGAGTCAAGCTTCAGGAAAAGAGTCTGAAGCCGGTATTTTGGATCTTGGGTAAGCACCAAAGGGGCGATCTTTTCTCTGAGGGAGGCAAAGTGATAGTCTTTAATCACTCCCACCACTGTCATTTTCTTGACTTTCCAGTGAAAGTCCACCTCTTTACCGACCCCTTCCTGCCATCCTGCTTCCCGCAGAAAGGCCTCATTGACAATGATGGATTCGGTAGGATCAGAAGGAAAGTCTGAGGAAAAATTCCTGCCTTCCACCAAGGGAATTTCCAGAGTGGACAAAAACCTATCGTCAACGCCGATATATCCAAAACTAATCTCCTCCCCTGCAACTCTAGCTCCGGTTCCATTGTAATGACCGTTAAACGCGGCGACCGAAGCCACACCAGGCAGCGCTTCCATCTCCTGCTGGATAGCAGACAGATCCTGGAGCCCCCTCATTCCACTGATTTTCAAAAGATTTACATCATTGTAACCCAGGCTGACAGTGGTGAGATATTTGAATTGGGAGAAATTGACCAGCGTACACACCACTAGGCAAATCGAAAGCGTGAATTGGAATACGACCAAGCCTTTGGTAAGGAAACCTTGCTGCAACAACTTACCCCGTTTGTAAAGGCTACTCGAGGGGCTGAATCCGGAGAGCACCATGGCGGGATAAAAACCCGCGATCAAACCTGTCGCAAGAAACAAGGCAACAAAGAGGAAAACCAATCCTCGGTCAAGCAAATAGGAGATCGCCAGTTGTTTGTTGGCCAGCTCGTTGAAAGTGGGTAAAACCAGTTGGGTCAGCAAAAACGCCAGGACAAATGCAAAGAATGTCAGCAGAAATGATTCGCTGAGAAACTGGAGGATCAGCTGCGGGCGTTTTCCCCCTACCACTTTGCGGATTCCCACTTCTTTAGCCCGCTTCAAGGACCTTGCGATCGCGAGGTTGACAAAATTGATGCAAGCGATCACCAGGATAAAAAAACCTATAGCCCCTAAAATATAAGAATAGACGGGATTGCTGCCGTGCGCCATTCCATTCCTTTCCGCCGACAGAGACGCATCCAAGTGAATGTCCAAAAATGGCTGGAGACTGAAGTTGACGCTTTCTCCCTCCCTTGGTCCATCCTCTTTTCCGCGAGTATTGGCCTCAAACACACGGTCCATCTTTTCCCCCACGGCACGATAGTCAGCCCTGCCGTCCAGCAAGACAAAGGTGTTCATGTAGAAGCCCATCCAAGCGGAATCTGTCCAGCCCCTCGCCTCCTGATACTCGAAGGAAATCATGCTATCAAACTGGATAGATGAGTTTTGCGGGATGGACTTGACGACGCCAGACACCGTGAACGGCTCGAAATCGTTTCCCATCTTGATCTCTATGACTTTGCCCAGCACATCTGTAGTCCCAAAATACGACCTCGCCATATCCTCGGTGAGCACAATATACCCGATGTCCGAAAGGACAGTCGCCGCATCGCCTGCCAGCAAGGGAAAACTGAAAACCTTGAAAAAATCTGAATCGGCAAACAGCACCTCAGAGCTCAACAGTTCATCGCCTTTTCTGAACACCGTGGAACTGGACTGTGTGCGTATCGCTGTTTCAATCTCTGGGATTTCCAGCTTAAAAGTAGGACCATGGATCGCGTTGGTACTCGCGATCGTAGAAGTGTCTTGGTCAGAGGCAAAAGTCACCTTGATGCGGTACAAGTCTGCTCCTCGCGCCTGGAATCTGTCAAAACTCGCCTCGTCGGTGATGTAGAGCAAGATCAGCATGCAACAGGCCAAGCCCAAGGCCAGCCCTCCGATGTTGATCAAAGAAAAAACCTTGCTTCTGATTGTGTTTCTCCAGGCGATCTTAAGGTAGTTTTTCCACATCGCGTTTTCTATAAATAGGGAATTCTATGGGAATCTGATTTGATAAAGTCAAAGGAATCGACTTGAAAGTCAGGCCCCATTTCGAATGAGGCCCGATACGTTATGCTTAGCTAATTCCTTGATTGCTGATTCGGAGCCTTAATTGAATTCCAGATTGATACTTCCCCCGGAGCTTTGCATCGTCAAAGGAATTCCTCCCCCATTGATTTTACCGGAAATGCGATCTTTCTTGATTTCTCCGCTAAAATTGGTCAACGCCGAATTCACTCTTGAACCGCTTATTTCAAGGTCAAGTCCTAGTCCTTTGGGGATCACTGCGCTGATACTTCCTCCACTGGTGCTGAAATTCATCTCTTCGTTCACTTCAGACTAGATGGCTCGAATCGATCCACCGCTGCTTTGCGCTTCGACACGGCCTTTGACATTTTCCAAAGTCATTCCTCCACCTGAGGTATGCGCTTCCAAATCGCCCTGAAGGCCGTAGATTTTCACCGAGCCTCCGCTGGTTCGCACATCCACATTTCCTTGAAACCCATTGAGATTAAAGCTTCCCCCTGAAGACTGTGTGGTCACCAAACCTTCACTGTCTTGAATCCGGATGGATCCGCCGCTGGTTTGTACGTGTTGAGTACCTGCGATTCTTTCCAAGGAAACAGACCCGCCGCTCGTTTGAATATCCGTATTTAGATTCATGGGAGAGGAAATCTCAAAAGATACTTGAGGTCGATTTTTCCAGTTCATCGAACCCGGAGATTTCTGTTTGGCGATGAGCATCACGGTCTCGCCAGTTTGGGTGACTTCTACTTTAAAATCTTCCAGAAACTCTTGGGCTTCCTTGGAAGTTTCGGTTAAATAAACCCCGTCTTTTTTAATAAAAATCTGGACCTTCAGCGCATCTCCAGATCCACCTTTGATGGAAACTGAAGCTCCCGAAAGCTCAGACTTCACCGTGGTTTGGCCACTTACCTTGAATTCTTTGGTCTGATAGGGTGTCTTGTCATCTTGGCCATATGCATTTGTCAAGCCTACTTGAAAAAAGGCCAAGGCAATGAGGAGAAAGGAATAGAATTTCATAGTCGAGTTGATTTCCATCCCTTATTCCACTATAGTGCCATGAAATAAAACCTAATACACTCGTATTTAGGACTTTTCAGCTAGCGCCGCCTTTGAGCTACGGACATTTTCGTCCGCTTGCGGTCAAAGTATTTTATTCCTCCTATTCCCGATTCAGCGGTCTAGTCATTTTTTAGGCTCTCGATAGGATTGACTATGGCCGCTCGATAGGCTTGGGAAAATACGATCCCCAAGCTGATCAACATCAACGATCCGACTCCGATGCTGATGGGAATCACACCGATACTGACGCGGGATGCAAAAAACTCCAACCAAAGGTTATTGATAAAATAGGCTGCCGGAACTGCCACCAAAATGGCCACTCCAAGCAACTTCAAAAATCCCCTCGAGAGCAGGTAAATAATCTGGGGAATGCTGGATCCCAAAGTTTTCCGAATGCCAATCTCTTTTTCCCGGGTTTGAGCGGTATAGGTCGCCATTCCCAACAAACCCAAACAGGAAACGAAAATGGCTAGAAATGAAATGAGACCGATCACTGCAATCACATCGCCTAGCACTTCATGGATAAACAATAGCTCCTGATCCAGGTATTTGTATGAAAATTTGGACATCGGGTTTACCTCTTTCCAGGCAGATTCGAGCGAGGCAATAGTTTCTGCGGAGTTTGCACCATTTACCTTCACCAAAGCAAAGCCAAACGTAGAATTCCTATTCAACAACACCAGACTACTAATCGCTTGATCGGGTGAAAGAAAATGAAAATCCTTCACCACACCTGACACTTGGACATTCCTAAACTCCTCCCCGTCCATGACCACCAAGGGTTTACCAATGGCTTCAGTTGGTGTCCCAAGGTTGAATTTGCCTACAGCAGTTTCATTGATCAAAACCAAGTCCTCCCTGCCTTCTGCCGGGAAGTTGTTTCCCTCCACCAGTTCCAATCCCAAGGCCCCAAGAGTCCCAGAGTTGATATCGAAATAGTTGGTAGCAATACTATCCAGGTGGTTTTCAGGATTGACCACTTCAGTTCCGAAATTACTACCTGCAGCGGGAATCAGGGAGCTTGCCCCTACTTCGGACACCATCGGATTGGAGCCGATAGCCTGAGCAAACCGCTCGTAATTTTCAGTCTTTAGGAGCTTTATCGTCACGACATTTTCCTTGTCAAATCCAAAATTGAAATTGAGCAGATGCTTCGCCTGTGACTGAATCAAAACCACCGAAATGATAAAGATCAGGGATATCGCAAACTGAAGAACCATCAACACGTTTCGGACACCCATGCTTTTGAAAAGCTTGACTCCCGAAAGTTTATTAAACAGGCTGATCGGATTCAATTTGGCCACATAGGTCGCAGGGAGCAAGCCTGCTACTACCCCTACCGCCAGGCTAAATGCCACAAAAAGCAGCATGGCAGGCAAACTTTGCCGAAAAGAAATTTTCAGATATTGATTAAAAGTCAGCTGATCAAATCCACTCTGCAAAATCTGCAATAACCCAAATGCAATCACCAAGGAACAAAGCGAAATCACAACCGCTTCGGTGATAAACTGTACAAAAATCTGCTTCCTGTCCGCCCCGGAAACTTTCCGGATCCCCACCTCTTTCACCCGAGTCAATGCGCGCGCCACAGACATATTGGTATAATTCAAGCAAGCCGAAAACATCACGATTAAACACAAGACGGCCAAAATGATCAGTACCACTTTCGGTACCGAAACGTGGGTGGAATTACCGACCATCTCCATCGGGGTGATATCATCGAGTGCTATCGCCTTGAAAGAATGCTTATTCTCATATCTCTGAGCGTAAATGGCTTCCGAAACCTCGTCAAGAGCGGATTGCAACTCCTCCTGGGAATGACCCTCCCGTAACAAAACATAGGTATAATTCGTCCACACATTCTCCCAATCATTTTCATTGGTAGAGATAGCCGCCCCCTCAGGAAGTGACCTGATGGTACTCAGCGAGGCCAAAAGATTCAGTGGGAGATGGCTTTTCCCCGGATTAGGATCCAGGACTCCCGTGATCGTAAAATAGCCAAAGTCCGTTTCGAAATTTCCCTCTTCTATACCCACTGCCCTGATATCCTTGTCGTGAAACGCCACCGTCTTCCCCAAAGCGGACTCTCCATGAAAAAGAATCTCGGCCATTTCCGAGGTGATCACCAAAGAAAATGGTTTGTCCAAAGCCGATTTTGGATCTCCTTCCTTGAAGGAAAAGTCCAGAATCTTGAGGAGATTCCCATCGGCAAAGTACCCGCCACCAGTGGCAAATCGGTCTTCATAGATCACATCTCCGCCGATTTCGCTATTCAAGGCCGCGGCTTCTTCGATGAAGGAATAGTCAGACTTTAATTTCTCAGCCAATGGCAAGGCAGAACTCGCCACTTCTCCATTATTTTCCTGGTATCGGGTAGTATGAATTCGATAGACTCTATCTCCATTGGAATGATAGGAGTCGAAACTATACTGATCCACCCCAATCATGATAATCAATAGACAGACCGACATGCTGACGGCCAAACCCAAAATATTGATCAAGCTAAAAGATTTATTCCGGATCAAATTTCTCCAAGCGATTTTGATATAATTTCTAAGCATATCGATTAGATGATTAATCGAAGCAAGAGGTTACGACCAGTTAACAACCAAACTCATATATTTTAAAAAAGAAAGGCTCAGAATTTACTCTGAGCCTGGCATAACAGCTGTATATCAATTTTTATCGACTGATCATTCGCTCTTTAAGCTTTCCACAGGATTGGCCAAAGCTGCTTTGATGCTTCTCAAACTGATCGTACCAAATGCGATCACCAGCGTAATCGCTGCCGCGGCTCCATAAATCCACCAGGCGATATCGATATGGTAGGCAAAGTTTTGCAGCCACATATCCATAAAGAAATACCCGACTGGAAAGGCAATCACCAATGCAATTACCACCAATTTGATGAAGTCCTTGGCCAGCATTCCCACGATCTGCCCTACGGTCGATCCCAGGACTTTTCGGATTCCGATTTCCTTGATCCGCTGCTCCGCTGTGAAGGTGACCAAGCCAAACAAACCCAGACACGCGACGAAGATGGTCATCAAAGCCAGCACGGTGAGAAATGAACCCATCTTCGCTTCTTGGATATAGGTTTCGTTGTACAACTCATCCAAGAAGGCATAGTGAAATGCCTCGCCCGAATTGAAACCCGCCCAAGTCGCCTCCATATCGGCAAGCAAACCCGGAATATCCCGGTTGTCCACTTTTAGGATCAGACTGTAGTAGGGATTGTAAACCATCATCAGCGGTCGGATGGGTTCTCTGAGTGATCTGGCTACAAAGTCTTTCACCACACCCACGACCCTGACTTCTTCTCTGCCTCCCTGATTGTCCGTCATCTTTTCGAAGACTTTCCCTATGGGATCGTCGGCGATTCCCAATTCTCTGGCCGCCGTCTCATTGATGATGATATTATTTTCCTCGGAACCTAAATCTAATGAGAAGTTCCTTCCGGCGACAATTTCCATTCCCATCGTGGGAACATATTCTTCGTCAATTCCATACCGGATCATCCGGAAAGTATGCGTGGGATCATCTTTCGAAGTGAGATTTTCGACGCTGGTATCCGTAGGACCTGAAGGGATATAGGCAGATTTGGAGACGTTTAAAACGCGGGGATCTGCCTTTAGCTTGTCCCTGAACACATCCAACTGTTCACCCAACAGGCCGGCGTCTCGGAGTATGATCAGTTGGCTACGATCATAGCCAAGGTCTTTGCTCTGAATGTAGGCCATCTGCCTGGACACAACCAATGCGCCGATAATCAAGGCAACGGATACCGCAAACTGGAAGACCACCAGGCTACTTCTGAATACCCCTCGGCCGCTTTTGGAGATTTTTTTCTTGAGCGACTCAATCGGACGAAATGCCGAGAGAAAAAATGCAGGATATCCGCCCGCCAGAACAGTGACCAATAGAAGCAGTGCACCCAGTGATATCAGAATTCCCGGCTGCATCATCACACTCATAGACAAGGACTTGTCTGCAAAGTCATTGAAAAACGGAATGGCAAACCGAGCCATCAGCAATCCCAAAACCATGGCTATGCAGACTGCCACAAAGGATTCGGCCAAAAACTGAAAGACAAGATCCTGCTTGTCCGAGCCCATGACTTTCCGCACTCCAATTTCCTTGGCCCGCTGAGAAGCCCCGGCTGTAGAAAGGTTCATGAAATTAATGCAGGCGATCATCAGCATAAACACCGCGATGGCGCAATAGATCAAGACCGTCTGTTTGTCACCACCCACTTCAAAATCGCCTTTCCCCGCATACAGGGGATTGAGATGGATCGCGGTGATCGGTTGGAGCTTGAAATAGACGTAGTTTCCTCTTTCAAAAAACTCGTCGAAACCCATCCCCAAACCCTGTTTCATCTGGTCTTCCATGTATTTCTTCGAAAGGGCAAGAAGCTTCGATTCAACCTGGGATTTTTCAGCACCCTCGTTCAAAACCAAATAGGTCACATAGCTACCTGAGAGCCAACTTTGATTTTTTGCATCCGGATTCCCAAGCATGGAAATCATCATATCAAATTGGAAATGGGCATTGCCTGGGATATTTTCAATCACCCCAGTGACAGTATAGTCCCCGGCGAAATTGTTGTATTCACTGGAATAGTACCCAATATCCTCCAACTTGATCACTTGGTTGATAGGATCTTGGTCTTCAAAAAGTGTCTTCGCCTGATCTGCTGTCAGGACAACCGTATTTGGCTTATTAAGCGCAGAACTACGATCTCCACTGATAAAGGGAAGGTCATAAATTTCAAAGAAATTTGGGTCAACTATTGCTGTTTTCCCATTTCGGATCACTTTTTCGCCCATTCGTATCTTGGTATCGGAGCGCAGTTGAATCACCCGGGTACTGGCTTCAACTTCGGGAATTTCATCCTTAAAAGTCTGGGCTACCGGTGCCATGACGCTGGCTTCATTCAGAAATTCCTCACCAATCTTGGCATCAAGATTTACACGATAGATCCGCTCAGAATGGGCAAAGAAACGATCATAGCTAAACTCGTCGATTACATACAAGCTGATCACCACCGTGGTGGCGATCCCTAGGGTAAGTCCAAGAATATTGATGAACGACACCAACTTATTCTTCATGAGACTTCTCCAGGCTATTTTAATGTAGGTTTTGAGCATTTTTTCTAGGTTGGAAAGTGGTAAAGTTCTAAGGTGGTAAGGTTGAAAGGTGGCAAAATTTCCTAGGGTCAAGGACTAAAAACATTCAGAGCCTCGTCACTCGTAATTCGTCAGTCGTAATTCTATTCACTTTTCAGACTCTCAATCGGATTGGCTTTAATGCTCTTGAAGGATTGGATATAGATCGTACCCAGGGCCAAAACCAAACAGGATCCCGCGGCGAGCACGATCAGCCAAACTTCCACTCCGGTTCGATAGGCAAACTCTTCCAACCAACCCTGCATCACATAGATGGACAGCGGGACCGCAAAGACCATGGCAATCAGAATCAACTTCATGTAGGACTTGGACAGCAGGAGAAATATCTCCAGCATGGAGGCCCCAAAGACCTTTCGGATGCCGATTTCCTTCAACCGCAGATGGGCTGTGAAGGAAGTCAAGCCAAACAATCCCAGGATGGCAATGGCAATCGAACCCATGGTCAATGCCCAAAGCAGGCCTTCCATCCGCATCTCAGACTGGTACAACTTCCCAAAATCTTCATCCAAAAAGGTGTAATTCATCGGTACTCTTGGCTCGTAGACTTTCCAGGCAACCTGAAGTTCGGCGATTCCAGCTTTCAAATCTCCGCCCTGGAGCCTGACCGAAATGTAATCCCGGAGGTAGTAGTCATGTAGGTACTCGATCACCAGAGGTTTGATCTCATTTCGGAATGACTCAAAATTGAAATCCTCCACCAGCCCGATGACTTCCAGAGTTGCCTCGTCATTGGCTCCCTGGTTCTTGACGATCAGTTGGCCGATTGGACTTTCGCTGATTCCGAGGATTTCAGCGGCTTTTTGGTTGAGGATCACCTTCTTGACATCCGCACCTGAAACTGATGAAAAATTCCTTCCATCGATCAACCTAAACTTGTACGTTTCCAGGTAGTTATGATCCGCCTCGTACCAGTTCATCCCCTGTTGCTGAGTGTTGGTCGGCAGGTTAAACGAGCGCATTTGGAATTGTGCCGCCATGGGGATTCCCGTGGAAAAACTCATGCCCTGGACCTGGGTGCTCGAAGTAAATCTTCCCAAAAAGTCCTCCCGCTGGTGGTTTTGAATCTCACCGTCGTTGTGGATGATAAGCAGCTGCTCACGGGAAAAGCCAGGATCACTCTGCTGGATATAGTTGAGCTGTCGCTGGACGATCAGGGTGCAGATGATCAGCGTGAGTGTCGTGGCAAACTGAAACACCACCAGGCCGTTTCGGAAGCTTTGAGAGTTTTTACCCACACTAAGCTGTTTTTTCAAAACCAGGATAGGCCGGAAAGAGGAAAGGTAAAATGCCGGATAAAAGCCCGAAAGTAAAGTAAGTACGACAATTAAAGCCGGAACAGTGACCAGAATCAGGGGATTTTGAAGCAGATTGAAGTCGATATTTTTGCCGGAAAGCTGATTGAAAAGGCCGTTGGAAAGCTGCACCAAAACCAGCGAAACGGTAACAGATCCCAAAACCAACAGAAATGCCTCAGTCAAAAATTGCCAGATCAATTGGCGCTGACCGGAACCCATTACTTTTCTAACGCCTACCTCCATGGTCCGCAGTCCCGCTTTGGCCGTGGCCAAATTCATAAAGTTGATGCAGGCCAAAAGCAAAACAAAAACCCCGACCAGTCCAAACAGGTAAACATAGCTTTCGTAGCCATTGGGTTTGATCTCCCTGAGCAAGTGGGACTGGAGGTGAATATCCATAACCGGCATGATTTTCAGGTTGTAATCGGAATTTTCACCTTCACCCTCCATAGCCGGCAAGGCAAACTCAGCAACGAGCTGATCGAGTTTATTGGAGACGATAGATTGCTTTTCCTGAGGAAACTTGAGGTAGGTATAGAGGATGGCCCAGCTCCAATTGTCCATCAAAAAAATCTCCCGATGCATGTCAGGATCAAAGACCAGCATGTCAAATTCCAAATGAGACTGCTTTGGAATATCCTCCACCACTGCTGCAACCTGTCTGGCTATCGGATTGTTGCTTCCAATCAGCAGCTGCTTGCCGATCACTTCCTGCGGGCTCAGGTCACCAAAGTATTTTCGGGCCGCATTGCGAGTGATAACGAGGTGATCCGGTCCAGAAAGGGCTTTTTCAGCGCTTCCGGCAGCCAGAGGTAAATCGAAAACTTGAAAGAATCCAGGTTCGGCGTAGAAAACTTTGTCCTCTCGGAACACCTGATCTTTGTTGATTCCCTCACCCGGCTGCACCGTAAAATCATTCCATTTCAGCAATCTAGTGACAGCTTCCACCTCCGGAATATCAGTCTGGATTCTGGGCCCCAATGGCGGAGGCGCTGTGGCATAACTTGCCGTGGCAAAGTCACCCCAATGGGAACTAACCCGAAAAACATCCTCAGAGTTGGGGAAAAAGCGGTCGTAGCTCCTTTCGTCCTGGACAAAAAGCAGGATCATCAAAAAGCCACTGATCCCCAATGTCAGTCCAAGCACATTCAGCAGACTGTAAAGCCGGTTCTTTTTGAGCGTCCTCCAGGCGATTTTCAGGTAGTTTTTGAGCATTTTGTCAAAATTTAAAGATTGGAAAATTTTAAAATTGAAAGATTTAGATCGGAAAGTGTCATCCTAATCACCTGAGGGACGAGAGTCTCGAAGTCGAAGGGTTCTCGATCTTCCCGACTCTCGTCGGTCAAGTGCTCAGACTGACACATTTTTCGTTTTCCAAAATCAATCTGTCATTGTTATCAAATTTTCATAGTTGTCTCGGTACTTTGTATTTCGTAATTGGTACTTGAATCTTGATTCTTGATTCTTGTCTCTTGATACTTATGTCTTGGTACTTTGTACTTCGTACTTGGTTCTACTCCCCTTTGAGCGTAGTCGCCGGATTTATCCTTGCGGATTTGATCGCATGGTAGCTTACCGTGCTTAGAGCCATTGCGGTGGCCATGAATCCTGCGAGCGCAAAGCTTTGCCAACCGATGTCTATCTTGTATTCATAGTCCTTGAGCCAATTGCTCAGCAGGTAGTAAGCAACCGGAGTCGCCAGTACCAAAGAGCTCAGGATCATAAATATGAATTTTTGGGTCAACATCCCGTAAATCCCCTGGAAGGATGCTCCCAAGACTTTTCGGATGCTCATCTCTTTGCTCCGCTGCTCCACTATATAGGCCGAGAGCGCAAACAAACCCAGGCAAGCGACCAGAATGGCCAAGAAGGCAAAGCTGGTAAAGATGATTTTGATCCTCCGCACATTATCATACATCTGAGCGAAAGTATCATCCATGAAAGCGTAGCGGAAAGCCAGATTCGGGGCGAATTGGCTCCATTTTCCCTCGATTGCATCCAGCAAGCCGGGCATATCCGCGGTATTCGCCTTTACGGAAATAATGGTATTGCTTTTTCCAAAAAACATCGCCAGCGGTCTCACCCGCTCTTTCATGTTGTCAAACCGGAAGTCTTTCACGACTCCAATGATTTCGGTCAGCTCCCCAAATCTGGAGAAGCGCTTTCCAATGGGGTCGGTCAGACCCAGTTGCTTGACCAACTCCTCATTCACGATAGCGGCTTGCCTACCGGTGGCCACTGACTTATCAAAGTTTCTGCCCGCGATCAACTCGATGCCGAGAGTTTCCAGGTAGTCTTCGTCGATCTGCCACACCTGTGTAGATATGGTCTCAATGTTTTCTTCGCCTTCCTTTGATATGGAGTTGCCGTTTCGTTTGGTATTTTCCAAAGGCAAATAGTCGCTGATTGTAACGGATTCGATCCCGTTGATTCGTTCTAGTTCAGCTTTGAATACCTCGTCTTTATCGCCCAGCATATTGGTGCCATAGAGCTGAATCACCTGATCCTTTTCAAATCCTACTTTGGAAGTGAGGATAAAAGACAACTGCTCGTTGATCACGAGTGTGCCGATGATCAGGATGATCGAAACGGTGAATTGGAAGACCACCAAACTGGTTTGAAAGCCGCCTGACCTGCTGCCCAGACGAAGTTTGCCTTTCAGCACATTGATCGGGGAAAAAGCCGAGAGGTAAACCGAGGGATAAAATCCGGCAATTCCTCCCACCACCAAAGCGGAGAGCAAAAGAATGGGAATAAAAATCGGAGAATTCCAAGGCAGAGCCAAGGCGATTCCAGTCATCTCCTGAAACGCAGGCATAAAGACTTGCGCCAGCACAAGTCCGATCACAAACGGAATCACTGTAATCAGCATTGACTCGGACAAAAACTGAAATACCAAATGGGTTCGACTCGATCCCACTACTTTGCGCAAGCCTACTTCTTTAGCACGGTTAGCTGACTTTGCAGTAGAAAGATTTACAAAATTGATCGAAGCGAGCAGGAGGATGAAAAAAGCGACTGTGCCAAAGATCCAGACGATTTTGATGTCATTTCTAAATGGGGATTCAGTCTCAATGGCCGCTGAATTCAGATGAATTTCCTCCAAGGGTTGCAGGTAAATTTTGGCGTTTTTCTCAATAGTCTCAGCCATAGCCAGCCCAGCTGCTGCCATTGCTGGCTTCAAGTATTTTGAGACTACAGTCGACCCGAGGGTCTGGCTAAATGCCTCCACGCTCGTCCCAGGCCGGATAGAAACGTAATTTTTATAGTTGCTTTGGATCCAGCGATCCTGTTCGCCTTTACCAAATTCCACCCCTGCCAAGGTCAAAAAATAGTCATAGTGCAGATGTGAGTTGGTCGGAAAATCCTCCATCACTCCGGTGATCTTGCGGGGATCCTCCCGGTTGCCGTTGAGGTAGATAACATGCCCGATGGGGTTTTGGTCTTTGAAAAATTTCTTGGAAACAGACTCCGAAATCACAATGGTTTTGGGTTCGGCCAAGGCGGTTTGGCGATCGCCATAAACCATGGGAATACTGAAAATATCCAATATTGCCTGGTCGGCATACGTAAAGCCCTCTTCATGATGCTGCATCGGCTCGTCATCGATCTGAATTTCATTGGAGCCCGCTCCGTAGAAAAGATCGTTGTCCATGATCCTGCCCGCCTGCTCTATTTCATCAAAATCAGCGTCTACTGTCCTGGCCAGATTTGCTGAAAAATGTGTCGTGTAATCAGTGGTCCCATCCATCTCCAAGCGGCCCACCACCCGGTAGATGTTTTCCGAGTTGGGAACATACTTGTCATAGCTGGTCTCATGAATAATGTACACAGCGATCAGTATACAAGCGGCAATCCCAATACTCAGACCCGAGATATTGATCAGCGAAAAACCCTTTGATTTCAACAGGTTTCTCCAGGCGATTTTGATATAGTTTTTGAGCATAGCAGTCTCTGAGCTTGTCGAAGAGGATGTTTGGAAGTAAAGAGGAGTTCCTTCCGTCTTCCGTCTTATTTTTTCTTGATTCCAAAGTCTAGCATCTTGATACTAGCTACTTGATACTTGATACTTTAATTAAACTCCAGATTGATACTACCTCCGGAGCTTTGCATAGTCACCGGGATTCCTCCACCGTTGATTTTGCCTAGGATGCGGTCCTTCTTGATCTCCCCGTCAAAATTGGACAGAGAGGAATTGACCCGTCCACCGCTAAGGTCCAGATTTAAGCCCAGTCCCTTTGGCACAACGGCTGTGATGCTGCCCCCGCTGGATTTCATGGTCAGTTCCTTTTCCAAATCCGAAAGCTGAGCTCGGATAGAGCCTCCACTGGTATTCACGTCAATGCTTCCGCTGATTTCTTCCAAGTTCACACTACCTCCAGAAGAGCCTACTCGAATGTCGCCGGTGAGTCGATTTACTTTGATAGAACCGCCGCTGGTCTGTACTTCCACGTCCCCATCGAAGTTTTCGAGTCTGAAAGATCCCCCAGAGCTGTGGGTATCGACACTTCCGCTGCTGTTGACTATCTGTATACTTCCCCCGCTGGTGGCGACGCTTTGACTGCCATTCAGGCCATCTATGGCAATCGAACCCCCACTGGATTGAAATTTGGAGGACATTTCCTTGGGTGCCTTTATTTTGAAAGAAAGATTCAGCTTGCTTCGGCCATTGTTCATTTTTCTTTTTACAACCAGCGAGATAGTATTTCCACTCTGCTTGATATCGAGATCGTAGTTTTCGAGTTCTTTCTCCACCGCAGGGTCTTCGGAAGAGATCTCACGTCCATTGAGTTTCACAAACATATCGACTACGACTTCCTTGCCGCTGCTGCCGGTCACGGAGACAGAGGAACCGGAAGTTTCCACCTCGAGCTGGCCAGGACCGCTGAGCGTAAACTGCTTGGTGAGATAGGGATCTGTTCTATACTCCGCGGCAGAAACCTGGAGCTGGCTTACCAAAAGTGACAAGCTCACAAGGACGAGGGATATTTTTAGGCTTTTCATAATTAAACACGTTGTTGGAGAGTTGATGCAGTGACTAGTTTCTACTATTGTGCCAGTAAAAAGCTGGACTCTGCACACTGCAAGGGCTTTCTTTTACGATAGAAGCGACGCTCGCGTACATTTTTGTCCGCAAGCGGTCAGCCTTTACACAGCGCGAAGGCCAGCTCATTTCACTCATTGCGGATGCTTTCTACCGGATCTGCCAAAGCCGCCGTCCACGCTTGTGAGCTCACCGTCACCAAAGAAACGACTAGAGCGATCAAGCCAGCCAGCCCAAACATCCACCATTGCACGGTGATTTGGTAGGCAAAGTCATCCAACCAACGGTCCATTGCCCACCAGGCCAGGGGAATGGAAATCGCAAAGGCAACCAAAACCAGCTTGACAAACTCGCCCGATAGAAGCCCTACGATGTCTCCCACGGAGGCTCCCAAAGCCTTTCGGACACCGATTTCCTTCCGTCTTTGTTCAGCGCTGAATGCCGCAAGTCCAAGAAGCCCGAGGCAGGAAATGAAAACCGTCATCTGTGTAAAAGTCCGAATCACCCCTGACAGCAGTTGTTCTTTAGCATATTGCCGCTCCACTTCCTGGTCCATAAAAGCATAGTCAAATGGCGTTTCCGGCATCAGTCGGTCCCACGCCGACTCCAGCTTGGCTAAAATCTCCCCGTACGCATCGCTGTTGGTGGACAGGATCAAGTGGTTTAGGCGGTCGGCATTTTCGGTGTATTGGATCATGAAGGGTCTGATCTGCTGGTGAAGGGAGTTGTAATGGAAATCCCTCATCACTCCGGCGACCTCCACATAGGTGGCTTCCTCCCCATACTTGCTGTACAGCTTGGTGCCCAATGCACTTTCCGAGTCCAGTCCGAGTTCAGACATCAGCCTTTCGTTGATGAGCACCTTACCCTCGTCCCCATCCCGTAAATCCCGGCCACTGAGTAGGCTGATCCCATTTACCGGGACAAAATATGGATCGCTAACCATGAACTGGGCGTTTTTGGCGGAGTTCATGTCCTCTCCTTCCAGATAGACTCCGACGTCGTTGAAGACAAACTGGCTGGGATAATTGTTGGTCTTGCTGGCATGCTCCACCTCCGGCAGCTGCCTCACGGCATCGACAAAAGCATCCATTTGAGCCTTGGATTCGGCGGAATAGAAACTGAATATCAAACGTTGGTCTTTGGCAAAGCCAAGATCCTTTGCGTTAAGGAAGTTCATCTGCTGTTGGATCACCGTGACTCCCGATATGAGGACGATGGAAAAAACAAATTGGGTCACCACCATCACCTGGCGAATTCTCGTGGCGGATATGCGATTGGAATAATCCCCCTTCATGATCTTCACCGTATTGAATGAGGTCAAGTAAAAGGCGGGATAAAGTCCTGCCAGCAAACCCGTAGCCAGCACGATCCCCGCTATGATGAGCCAGCTGCTGAAGTCAAGAAAAATGCTATTGCTGATCGTGGCATCGGTGAGACTATTCAGAAAAGGCAATAGGGTACCAAAAAGTACCACCGCCACCGCGGAGCTGATCAATACCAATAGCAGGGATTCGGCCATAAATTGTGTGACCAAATTGGCCTTGCTGGCCCCTATGACCTTGCGGACGCCGACTTCTTTGCCGCGCTTCGTAGCCTTGGCCGTAGCCAAATTCATAAAGTTGATGCAGGCGACAACCTGAATCAACACTGCAATGCAAAATAGGACATACAAGAAAGTGGGACTCACCACTTCAGCCATCTCCACATCGTAACCAGTAAAAGTGTGGATCGCATCTACCCGCTGTAAGACCAGATTCTTGGACATCCCCACGCTACGCAATTCCTCTTCCCCATATTTATTCAGAAAAGCGGGCAATTTGCTTTCCAAAGCTGCTGGATCTGTCCCAGGCAGAAGCTGGATATAGGTCGAGGTAAAATTATTTCCCGCCCAAACATTGTTTTGAAGGACGTATTCTCCGAGACCATTGCTGTTCATGGAGATGAAAAGACTTGCCTCCAGATGGGACTTGCCGAGACTTCTGTCCACCACACCAGTCACCTCATATTCGCTGATACCGCTGGTGTTTTCGATCTTGATCGTCTGTCCCCTCGCCTCGCCAGAAGCGAAAAGTTTGTCGGCAAGGCCTTTCTCCAAAACCACCGTAAAGGGCTTTTTGAGTGCCTCTCGAGGATTTCCCTCCAGAAAATGATAGTCAAAAAGCGAGAAATAGGAAGAGTCCGCCAGTACGGCATCTTTTTCATAGAGCTTGGTCTCGCCGGCGGAAACCAGGTTTTGGGCTATGCCCATCTTTTCCATCCTCACTACCCGGGCAAAGGACACTACCTCACCAAAGTTCCGCTCCAGCGCTGGACCGATCGGCGGGGAGCAGGAGGCCATGAATGTCTCGTTTCCGCGGGCATTCAGGAGCGTAGTCACCCGATACAGCTCGTCCGCATGGGCATGGTGGCGGTCATAGCCAAACTGGTCGTTGACATAGATCATGATGTAGAGACAGCAGACGGTACCTAGCGCGAGACCGGTGACGTTGATCAAGGAAAAAAAACGGTTGCGGAGGATACTTCTCCAGGCGATCTTGAGAAATCTGAGTGGCATAGGCTTTTTGGTTGGGATCTTTTCAAGGCAAAAAACCCCACTTCCGTGCCAGCAAAAACATCGTCTATGGCGCGCCCAGCTGCATTTCCAAAATAAAATATGCTAAATCCTCGGACAATTTTGTCCGTCTGTGGGCAAAAATATGAGCAGTGCTGTCTCTAAAAATCCGCGGTCCTTTACCTAGGTCAATATTTAAATCAATGCTCCGCCTTTCCCTTCTGAAAACTATACAGCAAGTACCCGAGCGAAGGCAAAATAAAAATACTTCCGATCAGCAATGCCCAGGCAAGGGTTTCAATGGGTTTGCCTAAAGCAGCGGAGTTGAAGAGCGTTAAGTTTTCTCCTCCCTGGAGAATTACCATGTCTGGAAAATAGTGGTAGCCAAAAGCCGACAGAATCGCTGTCACCACCGCCCCGGCCAATAGACGCGAAAATGACTTGGTTGCTGTCGGCAGTTTAAGCCAAAGCAAGATCATGGCGAGAGTTGCCAAAAAGAGTATGCCCAAGGTAACCCATTCGGTGATCAGCAGCTCCACTAGCGGGACATTTTGAAGCTCTGCCGCGAGGAACACAATCCCGCCAGCCAGCACGGTCGCTACGATAAAAAGCCGGGAGCGGGTGACAAGAAAACGTTTCTCGGCTTCATTCTTTGCCTCTCCTACCAGAAAAACCGCCGCCAAAAACCCACAAATCATCACCGTAAACAATCCCACGGCTACGCTGAAGGCATTCAGCCAGGACCAGATGTAGGAAGCCAAGAAATCTGGGGCATCCGGATCTATGCTCCCACCAACGGCCGCACCAAAGATCAAGCCCAAGAAAAACGGCGTTACAAAGCTGGAATAGGCAAAGATCCAGTTGTAAACCTTCTGCATCTCATCCTCCACCGCATCGTAGTGCCGAAAGACAAAGGCTGTTCCACGGCCGATGATCCCAAACAGCATCAGCAAAAGAGGAATGTGCAAATGGATGGACAGCAGGGAATAGACAGCAGGAAACCCGACAAACAGGATGACGATGGTGATGATCAGCCACATGTGGTTGGCCTCCCATATAGGACCAATCGTCTCGTAGGTACGCTTGCGGATCTTGGACTTCATCCGGTTCGGGGTGGTCAATTCGAGGATTCCCGCACCAAAATCCGCCCCTCCCAACAGGATGTACATCAAGACGGCTAGAATCAAAAAGACGATGACGACGTAGAGCATGGCTGATCAGAAGGTTGGAGAGTTGGAAGTGTCGGAAGACGGGATGTCTTGGGAAGGATAGCTTGGCACTGCCCCGATCTGCCTCATCAAGAGGAAGGTGACCACCACCGCTAGGGAGAGATAAACAGCTGTAAAGAGGTAAAAAGAATACTGAATCCCGGGAATGGGACTCACAGCGTCACTTGTACGAAGAATTCCATAGATGATCCAAGGCTGACGCCCTACTTCTGTCACTGTCCAACCGGCCTCCAGAGCAATAAATCCCAGCGGCGTACCCAGCACAAAAAGCCAAAGGAACCATCGGGCATCCAGCCATGCCTTCTTTTTCCACTTCGAAAAAAGAAACAGCAAACTCAATCCCACCAAGGCCATGCCGAGTCCAACCATGATCTGAAAGGCAATATGCGTAATCAGCACCGGGGGATGGTCTTCTTCCGGAAACTGGTCCAGGCCGATAACTTCCGCATCAAAGTCCCCATGGGCCAAAAAGCTCAAAGCTCCGGGAATCTCGATAGCATAGTTCACTTCTTTTTTCTCTACATCCGGGATTCCCCCGATGATCAGAGGAACGGACTCGCCAGTCTCGAAATGGGCTTCCATCGCAGCCAGTTTGGCTGGTTGACGGACGGCGATGTCTTTTGCAGATAGGTCACCGGAAATCGGCTGCAGAAGCGCCGCTACCGACCCAAAGACCAAGGCAATGGTGAATGCGCTGCGGTGAAAGGCGATATTTTTTCCCTTGAGCATCAAATAGGCGTGAATGCCTGCTACGGCAAATCCAGTGGAAACAAAAGCCGCCAAGGTCATGTGCAACGCCTGGGTGAACCAGGCATCGTTAAACATGGCTGCGATCGGATCGATGTTCAGATACTCTCCGTTGACATAGTCAAAGCCAGCGGGACTATTCATCCAGCCGTTTGCGGCCACGACCAGAATCCCGGAAGCGAGCCCACTCAAACCGACTACTACGCCGGTAAACCAGTGAAACCAGGGATTGAATCTATTCCAGCCGTAGAGGAAAAAGCCGAGTGCAATGGCTTCGATGAAGAAGGCCGTGCCCTCGAGGGAAAAAGGCATTCCGAAGATCGGTCCCGCATGCAGCATGAATTTGGGCCAAAGCAGTCCCAATTCGAAGGATAGCACCGTACCCGATACAGCTCCGGTCACGAAGAAAATAGCAACTCCTTTGCTCCAGGCCTTCGTCAGATCCTTGTATACCAACTTTTTGGTCTTGAGATATTTGTAATGGGAAGTGGCCATGAAGAATGGCATCACCATCCCGATGCAGGCAAAAATGATATGAAAGCCAAGTGAAACGGCCATCTGCCAACGGGCAGCGAGTAGGTCATCCATTTATTGCAAAATAAGGTGATTGCTAAAAAACTGACTACTTCATTGACGCTTTTGCAGGCTGCTTGGTTCCCTAGTTTAGGACTATTTTTCCCAGCTGTTCGGAATTTTCCGTTCCTCAGAACTTGCAATTCCGTGGTGGTATGGTAGGATTTCAAATCCCGAGAATCGAGCCTTCCGTCGCAAAACATCCGACATCGGTCATCCAACTTACTAGCTCTCGGCCTCCCACTTCTTTGCCAAAAACTTCCCTACTTCCAATTATCCCACTTCCATCCCCAGTCTTCGTACTTCCAGCTTCCCAACCTCCCTTCCTTCCTACCATTTCCCTCTCAAATCAAAATCTTGTCCACAAGCCCTTAATATTTGAGCGCATTTCTTTAGTTTAATGGAAATCAAGCAACTATGTACGTAAATAGGCACTACCATATTTGGAGCACCGTCCGTTGGTCCAAGAAACCTCTCATCAACTCACTTTTTTACTCGGCGGCGATCATCGTGCTCTACGAGATCACCAACATTCCATTTTCCCTCCCTTGGCAGCCTATTTCCGTCATCGGTATCGCGGTAGCATTTTACCTCGGCTTCAAAAACAACAGCTCCTACGACCGGGCTTGGGAAGCGAGAAAAATCTGGGGCGCTATTGTCAACGACAGTCGTTCTCTGGCCATCGGAATCCTGAGCCTTCCCTCATCCGAGGTTCCCTTTGACTGGAAAAAGAATTTTGTTTTCCGCCACATCGCTTGGGTGATGGCCCTGAAGCACACGATGAGAAAAGGGAAAACCTGGGAACACAACTCCCAGATCGAAAAACTGGTTTTCACTCCCTATTTCAAAGCAGAAGGCCTCAAAGGAATAGACGCGGAAATCGAAAAATACCTGAATTCGGAGGAGATCAAAAAACTGAAGTCCTTCAACAACATCCCCATTCAAATCCTTAAAGAACAAAGCCTAGAACTGAAAAAATTAGAGGAAAGCGGGGGAATCACCGAATATAAGCATGTGTGGCTGCAGCAACTGATCGCACGATTGATTGACAACCAAGGGGCCTCCGAACGCATTAAAAACTTCCCTTTTCCCCGGCAATACGCCTCCACAGGAGTTTTTATCAATTACATCTTCTGTGCGCTGATACCCTTCGGCTTGTTGGATATTTTCTCCCAATCCGAAAGCCTGCACTATTGGCTGACTGTCCCCTTCTCCACAATCATCATCTGGATCTTCTTTTTGGTAGACAGGATCGGCGACTATTCCGAAAACCCCTTTGAAGCGGCATACAACGACGTGCCGATTTCCTCCATTTCAAGGGTCATAGAAATCGACCTGCTTGAAATGCTCGGCGAAAAGGAGGTACCAAAACCTTACCCGGTGGAGAATGGGTTCTTGATGTAGGGAGGTTTGGAAGTGGGAGGTTTGGAAGCGGGATGTTTGGAAGTGGGGATGTTGCAACTTCCTACTTCCTAGCATCCCCACTTCCTGCTTCCTACCTCTTCCTGATGCTGCTGGATCCGGAGACTCTGATATCGCCCATCCGCGGAGAGCCAGAATAGACTATATCGCCAGAGCCGGAAGAATGGACGGAAACCTCACCCAAATCTCCCACATGAGTGCTTCCTGAGCCTGACTTGGAAACCTCCAGTTCATCAATGGCGAGGTTTTCAGCCATAAAATCCCCTGAGCCTGATTGGCTGATTTCAGCCTCACCCACCGCGCCGGATTCAATGCTGATCTTCGCAGACCCGGAAATGGAAGCTTCGAGTTCATCGGCCTTTAAGTCTTGCATGATGATGTCTCCAGAACCGGAAAGTCCGATGTAAAACTCATTGGCAGTCACATCCGATTTCACGGTCATCTTGCCAGAGCCTGAGCATTTGATTCCTTCGAGATTGCGATAAGTCACATAGAACTTCAGGGAAACGTTTCGGTAGTTCCCGTTTTCCAAGCCAAGCTTGAGCACGTCACCGTCGATTTCCGTCTTTACCTTGTTCAACTCTACCCCTTTGGCTTCTATCTTGATCTCTTCTTTGTCACCCTCTACCAAAATTACGTCCCAGCTTCCACCGGAGTGAACCTTGGTAAATGGTCCTGGAGTTCTTGTTTCCGACTCTTGCGCCTGTGTGATGGAACAAGAAACCATAGTGAAAAGGGCTAACCCGAAAGCCCAAATTTTTGTCGTGTTTTTCATGGTGTTTTATTGAAATATTGGAAAATTCTAAAGTTGGAAAATTAGGTTGGAAGGTGGCAATTTCTAGCCTTCGACTACGCTCAGGCTGACACCTCCCAACTTTCTACTCACTCTTGATGCTCTTCACCGGATTAGCCCAAGCAGCCTTGAGTGTCTGGGAGGTGACCGTGACTGCAGCGATGACCCCGGCGATCAGTCCTGCCCACAGGAAGATCGTCCAGGTGATCCCGGTTTTGTAGGCGAAATCCTCCAGCCAGCTATTCATCCCAAACCAAGAAATCGGAACTGCGATGACAAAGCCAACGGCTACAAGTTTCAGGAAATCTTTTCCAAGCAGTAGGAGAATATTTCCCGTCTCCGCCCCCATCACCTTTCGAATGCCGATTTCGCGGGTACGCTGCTCCGTGGCGAAAGTCACCAATCCGAGCAACCCGAGAATGGAAATCAGAATGGCTAGCGCGGAGAAAAAGGTAAAGATGGTCTTGACCTTGGCCTCTGCCTCATACTGTCGGTTGAAGCCCTCGTCTACGAAGATCGGCTCAAAGGGATAATCGGGTCTCAGCTGAGCCCACTCTCCTTCCAGGTAGTCCAACACTTCCTCCCGCTGGGCGGCATCGATCTTGATACTAACCTGGTTATTCCTGTCTCGGGAGATCATAAATACAATCGGGACAATGGGCTGGTGTAGGCTTTCGAAGTGAAAATCCTTCATGACACCTGTCACAAAACCTCGTCTGCCTCCATACAGAAATTGCTTGCCGACTGCCTCTTCAGGGCTGGACCAGCCCACCGCACGGATCGCCGCCTCGTTTAGGATAAATGCCTCAGTGGAATCGCTCGCCCGAAGGAAGTCAAAGTCCCTTCCCGCGGCAAGGGGGATCCCATAGGTATGCAGGAAGTTGTGCGAAACATGGATATCCGCGATCCGCACGTTCAACTGGGTTAACTCTCCGTTGACTTCCGCCGTGGAGCCTTGGGAGTCTAGCAGCCTTCCTGAAGGTACTCGGCTGGACATGCTGACTTCTTTGATGCCGGGGTGATTTTCCAGCCTGTCCTTGATGATCAGGTAGTTTTCCGTGATCTGCCCACTGTTTGGCAGGACTACGATATCCTCCTTTTGGAAGCCTAGATCTTTGTTTTGCATGAAGTCCAACTGCCTCACCACAACCAAGACAGCGACGATCAGCATCACCGAAATCGCAAACTGTCCGACTACCAAAAACGCCCGGAAATTCTCGTGTCCTTTTCCAGCCTTAAATGCTCCCTTCAGTACTTTCGCAGGCATGAAACCGGAAAGAAACAAAGCAGGATAACTTCCCGAAATCAAGCCTACGAATGCAGCCAGCCCAAAAATGGCCAGCAAATATTCGGGATGGAGGAAGAAATTCAGGCTGAGGGGCTTGTCCGTGAAATCAGAGAAGATCGGCAAAAACAGATAAACCAGCACGATCGCCAGTAGCATGGCAAAAAAGGTCATCACGAAGGATTCGCCCATAAACTGCCGAACCAGTACCGACTTGTCTGCCCCCATGACCTTGCGCAGTCCCACTTCCATGGAACGCAGGGAAGACCGGGCGGTGGATAGATTCATGAAGTTGATGCAGGCGATCAAAAGGATAAACAGGGCTACTGCCAAATAGACGATCACGTAGTCGAAGTTGCCGTTTGGCTCGATCTCCGAAGCCAGATTGGAATAGAGATGCACGTCGGTAATAGGCCAAAGGGTCAATGCGGTTCCTTTGGACATCGGAATACCCGCTTGGTTTTCGCCCATGCGCCGATCTATCATTGCGGGAAGCTTTGCTTCGAAAGCCTTATAATCTACGCCTTCGGCAAGCTTGACGAAAGTCGAAAAGTTGTTTGAACCGAAATTGGACATGAAGGCTTCCTGTCCTCCGTAAAACTGAACGACAGGGATCATCGAAGCCAGAAAATCCACATGGAAATGGGAGTTTTCGGGCATATCCTCCATCACGCCTCTTACTTGGAAGGTGAATTCCTGTCCACCGAGGTTTGCCAAGAGTTCCTTGCCTACGGCGGATTCATTTCCGAAATAGCGTTTTGCTGTACTTTCAGTCAGAATTACCCCGTCGGCCTCTGTCAGCGCCTTTTGGGCTTCGCCCTCCACGATCTTCCAGGAAAAGACATCAAACGCCTCCGGATCAGCAAAGAAAAACCTCTCCTCCTCCATGGCGTTGCCGCCGGATTTGATCAGCGCATCAAAGTTGAATAGGCGGGCAACGGTTTCCACTTCCTCAGGAAAATCCGTTTTCATCAACGGACCGAAGGGGGGCGCGAGGTGACCGAGGTGAAGGCTTTCCTCACCATCCTGATTAAACCAAGCGCGGGACACCCGATAGATCCTGTCTGCATCTGGGTGGTACCTGTCGTAGCTCAGCTCAAACTGCACATAAAGCAATATGACTATACTCACAGCCATCCCGATCGCGAGCCCAACCAGGTTGATCAGCACATACATCGGATGCTTTTTGGCATTCCGAAAGACAATCTTGAAGTAGTTTTTGAACATGTCCTAGAATTGGAAAATTGAAAGATTGGAAAATTTGAAAATTGTGGATGAGTAGTGGTAAGGTTACAAGGTTTGGCACTTTAACCGCCTACTTGTGGTTTCAGGCGCTACTCCCCTTTAGACTTCATAAATCGTAAGTTCTTGGTTCTAATTTCCTTGTTCTACTATCTCGATGCTTGCTACTTGCCTCTTGCTACTTTATTCGCTTTTCAGACTTTTCACGGGGTTTGCCCTAGCTGCCGAAAACGCCTGGTAGCTTACCGTCAGCAAAGCAATCACCATGGTAATCACTCCGGCCAACAAGAACAAGAGGGGGTTTAGCTCGGTCTGGTAGGCAAAGGACTGAAGCCAGCGCCCCATCGCCCAATAGGAAATCGGCGCGCCGATCAGGAATGCCAACAGCACCAGCAGACTGAAGTTGGTCGTCAGCATCCAAACCAGGTTGGAAGTAGATGCGCCCAAGACCTTCCTGACGCCTATCTCCTTGGTCTTTTGGTAGGCCGTATAGGCAGCCAAGCCAAACAAACCTATGCAGGCAATCACGATAGCTAAGATGGAAAAGGAGGTCAGGATCTTGCCTGACACCTGCTCGCTTTTGTAGAGCCTATTCAAGTCATTTTCCAAAAACGAAAAGGCAAAGGGCTGATTTTGACCAAATTTATCCCAAAGGCTCTCAACTGCGGCGACGGTCGCTTGAGCGTCTTCACCTGAAATATTCAAAGCCAAAAACGCCTGAAATCCAACCGGGGACTCCGTGCTGAATATTGCCAACGGGGTGATCGGTAGATGCAGGCTCTCAAAATGGAAATCCTCCGCCAAGCCTATGACGTTGTAGCCAATGTTGACCCGCTCTCCATCGATATCGGCCGAGCTGTAGATTTTGCTTCCTACGGGGTCCTTCAAGCCGAAAGCATGTACCGCGGCCTGATTGAGGATGACCGAGGTACTGTCGTTAAACTCCTCTCCGAAGCTCCGGCCCTCCTTGATCTTTATTTTCAAAGCCTCCAGAAAAAAGTCATCGGCGGAAAATCCCTTGCCTGTCATGACTTCTGAGTTGCCTTCGGCGGTGAACTGCACCCCGAAAAAGGAATTCCCCGGCATCTGGCTTCCCGCACCCGCATTTAGTACTCCGGGCAACTTCAGCACTTCTTCCCGGAAAGTATCAGGATTCTCCAGCTGTCCAAAACGCTCCACCACCAAAACGTTTTCCCGCTGGAAGCCCAGATTTTTCGAATGGATGAAGTCAATCTGCCGGTCGATAATCAAGGTCCCAGCGATCAACATGATGGAAATGGTAAACTGGAAGACTACCAGACCATTTCTCAGCATCTGCCCTTTTCTGGACGAATTGAGCTTGCCTTTCATGATTTCTACCGAACGCATGCTAGAAATCTGGAAGGCAGGATAGTAGCCTGCTACCAAAGCCACGAAAACACCCATGCCCAAAAGCCATGGTAATAGTTCGACTGCCTTGTCCAAAGAAAGCGATAGGTCCTTTTGCGCCATTTCGTTGAAATATGGCAAGGACAATCCAACCAAAACCGAAGAAAGTGCGAGGCTTATTACCACCAGCACAATTGCCTCTAGTAGGAACTGGGCAATCAGCTGGCCACGATCTGAACCCATGGCCTTTCTCACCCCCACCTCTCTGGCGCGTTCGGCCGAGCGCGCCGTGGCTAGGTTGATAAAATTCACCGAGGCGATCAACAGGATAAAGAAGGCGATGGAAATGAAAATATAGACGTAGTGGATGTCGCCGTTCGCCTTCATTTCAGCCTGAAGCTGGGAGTTCAGGTGAATGCCTGCCAAGGGCTGGAGGAAATACTTGTAACCATTTCCAGCTTTGGTATAGTCGTCAAAGTTTACTCCGGTGTTTCGCTCGATCTCCCCAGCGGCGTATTTCTTTACCAAAGATGGAATCGCAGCTTCCACCGCCTCAGGCTTGGCCTGCGACCCAAGCTTCACGTAAGTCATTGCCGAAAAAGAGGCATAGGTGGGATTTCGGTTGAAAGGCTGCCCCGCAGTGGTCGCTAGAATCTCGAAGTTCATGTGGCTATGGGTCGGCAAGTCTTCCATCACCCCAGTCACCTCCACATCTTGACCGTTTAACTTGATCAGTTTGCCAACAGCCTCTTTATTCCCAAAGTATTTTCTTGCCGTTTTCTCACTCAGAACCAAGGCATTTGTCTTGTACAAGGCAGTATTGACGTCTCCCGCGAGGAGACGGAGCGGAAAGAGCTCGAAAAAATTGGAATCCGCGAATACCACTTGTTTTTCCTCATAGACATCCTCTCCGACCAGTACCGTATTGGCAAAATTCCCTCCGCCAAAAAGCCTAGTCGCATCTTCCACCTCTGGGATTTCATTTTTGAAAACTTGGGCAAAGCCGTCGGGAATGATCGCGTACAGGTTGATATGATCGGGATAGACGCGCTCCAGCGCCACCCTATAGATCTGCTGATGATCTTTCCAAAATCTATCGTAGCCCAGCTCGTCCTTAACCTGCAAAAAAATAAGTATGCAGCAGGTCAGCCCGAGCGTCAGTCCAAAGATATTAATGGCGGTATAGATCCGATTTTTTACCAGATTCCGATAGGCGATTTTGAGGTAGTTTTTAAGCATTTTCTACGATTTCAAAATTGGAAAATTGAAATATTGTAAAATTGGGATCAAGGTGGTAAAGCGGTAAGGCTTAGCACTTCAATCGCCATACCTGCACTTCCACCTGACGGCTCCATTCACCCCGCAAATCGTGCGTCTTAAATCGTAAACCCTTATTTATTGTCTCTAGGATCTAGTTTCTAGACTCTTGGCTCTAATATCTAGCTACTTAATTCTAGAAACTTGCTACTTGCTAATCTACTGCTTGATCACTTTCGACGAGCCTGAGATTCCAATACTCTGCTTTTCGGGATTTCCTTTGTAGTACACATTTCCCGATCCGGAGGAGCCGACCGTGAAGGAATCCACCACAGTGATGGAGGTGTCTCCTGATCCGGATTTGCCGATTTTTACTTTTTCCGCCACGAAGTTCATCGCCTCTAGGTCGCCAGATCCAGACTGCCCGATATTTGCATCCTCGGCTCTACCGCCTTCGATGACCATCTTTCCAGATCCACTCATGCCAATATTGATCTTACCTGCGTTGATATTTTTTGCGGTGATGGTACCCGATCCAGAAAGGCCGATATTGAACGAATCAGCACCGAAATCCGAGTTGATGCGCATATCCCCGGAGCCGCCGTTGCCAACAGACTCCAGCTCACGAACGGTAATGAACACTTTGATATCGACGTTCTTGTAATTCCCCTTTTCCAGCTTGATTTCCAGACGTTTTCCATCCAGTTCGGTGATCACTTTGCTGAGGTCGAAGCCGTTGGACTCCAGCCTGATTTCATCTTTTGAACCCTTGGTGATCTCCACATCCCAGCTTCCGCTGTTTTCGATTTGGTTGAAAGATCCTGGGGTACGAGTTTCCGATCTCTGCGCCATTGCTACAGATACATTCAGAAACAGGACAAAAACTGCGGCAAAAATTTTAGTGGTTTTCATAACAACTGATGTGTAATGGTTTTCATGTGAATATAATTTTCCCTCAAAGGCCACATGGAATCTCGCATGGGACTCAATTAGCCTTCTATCTCCAATTAGTTTCATGTTCGATTTCAGATTTATTTAAGTGCCAGAGATTGTGCCAAGGCGGAAACAAGCCCCGACACCCTCAAAAGCGGTTTTTCTTGGTAATAAATGTCCGAGAAAAGTCCATTTTGACCGAAGGCGGACGATTCTGCGTGATAATGTTCTATTCGTTTTTTAGATAATCCACCGGATTCGAGGCGGCCGTCTTAAAGCTTTGATAGCTCACCGTAAGCCAGGCGATCACAATGGCAAACATTCCAGCCAAAAAGACCAAGAGCAAGTCTATCTCCGTCCGATAGGCGAAGTTTTGCAGCCAGTATTTTTCCAACAGGAAATAACTTAATGGGCCTGCGATCACAAACGCGATCACCACAAGAACCGTAAAGTCCTTGGACAGGATCGTGACCAGATTGGCCATGGAGGCGCCAAGGGCCTTTCGGATGCTGATTTCCTTGGATCGCTGCTCGGTGGTATAGGCCGCCAAACCGAACAGTCCCAAGCAGGCAATCCCGATCGCCAATACCGTGAAGATTAAGATGATCTGACTCATTTTCTGTTCTTTTTGGAAAAGGAGATTGAAGTCTTCATCCAAAAAAGAGAATTCAAAAGGAGCCCCACCGGAGTGCTTTTTCCAAATCGATTCCAGCTGACTGATTTTTTCCGTGATTTGCCCCGGGCTGACCCGAATAGCCATTTCATAGAAGTTGTTGCCGGTACCATTCATGACAACCAGCGGTCTTACACTTTGCTTCAGACTTTCGAAGTTGAAATCCTCGATCACCCCGATCACCCTACGATAGGTGACGCTTCCGTCGTCGTTCCAAAAGCCCCCGACTTCTTGGGTCCCGTCAAGTTCGGTCCAGCCCATCAGGGCCATAGCCGTTTGGTTGATCAACAAGGCCCCGGTATCTGAGGGAATTTCCCTGGAAAAGAAGCGGCCAGAGGCCAGCTTGAACCCGAGGGCATCCAAATAGTCCTCGTCCACATAGTTTTGGTAGCAAAGCACGTCCTGTTGCTTGTCCTTGGTGCGCATCACCGAAGTCCAGTCCATCCGCGGCGGCAGGACATTGCTGTAAGCGGCCGCCGTAAATCCCGATTGGGCCAGAACTTCCTGCTTGAAAGCTTGGGAATTGTTGCCCAAGGAGCGGACATGGAGCAATGCCAAGACATTTTCCTTGTCGATGCCCAGGTTTTTCTCCTGCATGTATTTCAACTGCTTGTATACCACCAGACTGCTGATCATCAAAACAATGGAGATAAAAAACTGAAAGATCACCAAGCTGCTGCGCAAGGCGGATCGTTTGACTCCGGAGCGTATTTCCCCTTTCAGCACGGCAACTGGAGAAAAGGAGGTCAGATAAAATGCCGGATAGGACCCAGCCAACAAGCCGACAATTAGAAGAAAGAAAAAAAATGCCAGCAAAAACTGAGGCTGAAACAGCAGCCCAAATTCCAAGGTCTTTCCTGAAAGCATGTTGAAAGGCTTCAAAAAGACCAGAATAAGCACAAAGGAGAGAATACCGGCCAATCCGGCGTACACCATGGATTCGGAGAGAAACTGCCCAATAAGACGCTGGCGTTGCGCTCCAATGGATTTCCGCACGCCTACTTCCTTCGCACGGTTGGCAGATCGCGCAGTGGATAGATTCATGAAGTTGATGCAGGCGATCAGCAGGATGAAAATGGCAATTCCCGAAAAGAGATAGAGATATTGCCCGTTTCCCGGGGGCTTGATTTCGTCCGAGTTATGCGACTCCAGATAAATATCCCGCATGGGAATAGAAATCAGCCCATAGGCATTGCCCTGTTCCAAAAATGCATCCATGGAAATCCCCAAAAACTGAAGAATTTCCGCACCCACATACTTCAAAACCAATCCGTTCAGGGCATTTTGGACCGTTGCCGGATCAGCACCTTCGGAGATTCGATAGTAGGTCAAGATGTTGTTGCTGGTCCAGTTTTCCTGCTCAAAATACCACCAATTCTCTCCAGAAATCACCGCATCAAAATCCAAATGGGTATTGGAGGGCAAATCCGCCATCACCCCGGTGACCTCAAGCGGCTTCTTGTCCGAACCTCCGAAGATGGTCTTTCCGATCGGGTCTTCGTCTCCAAAATACTTTTGGGCAACGGTCTCGGTGAGAATGATCTTATCAGGGCCCCTCAGGGCAGTTTCAGGTTTTCCCGAGAGTAACTTAAAGCTGAAAAAGTCCAAAAAATTCGAATCGGCAATCATGACGATGGGTTCGGTAAAAGCCTTTTCCCCCTCTATCAGCGGATAGGTTCGCATCACGCCCATTCTCACGTAGTCTTCCACCTGGGCAATCTCTGCTTTCATCGCAGGTCCGACGGGAGTGGCCGAGTTGGTCGAGGTAAACTCGTTTCCGTTGAGTTTTCCCGATACATTGACGCGGTAGATTCGATCCGAATTGGGGATAAAGCGATCATAGCTCAGTTCATCCAAGACAAACAGGAAAATCAGCACGCTTGCCGCCATTCCGAGGCTAAGTCCGATGATGTTGATGAAGGAATAGACCTTGTTTCGCTTAATATTGCGCCAGGCAATTTTCAGATAGTTTTTCCACATGGCTAGCTGGGTTGTTGGTTTAGGATTCAGGAAAAATATTTGGCTTAGCGTTCTGAAAATGAGATGCAAGTCTGGGAAAAAAGGTTGCAGGGGATTTTTGAAAAAGTTGGAGGTTGGGAAGTTGGGAAGTGTCACCCTGAGCGGAAGCCTGAGATTGTCGAAGGGAGTGGGACTCCCGCTCTTCGGAATTTGTAATTCCGAAGCGGTATTCTATGATTTGTAATCCGACGAACGCTAAATCCAGATTGAAAATCCTACTATAAATCCTCGGGATTACAAATCCTGAGGAACAAGGAAAAAGCCTCCTACTCCTTTTTGGATCTTCGAATCCCCCCTTCTTATTTTTTGCCAAACCAATTCAACCAATTATTGGCAATTGCGAAAATCAGGCTGAAAAATGACCTTTTTAGCGAGGTAGTTATCGTTCAATAAGGCATTCTTTCCCCAATTTTTAAGCCATGAAAACGAAACCCAAAATCTTCCTAGGCTATCTGCTGCCCACTGTATTTTTGTTTTTTATTTCAAGTCAAGGATTCGGACAAGGTTTGATGGCCGTTTCCGACAATCTTCTGAGTAATGGGACGGCCTATCCGGTGACATGGAAAGGAATCTCAACTTTTCCCAAATTCCAATTCCACACTTTCCGGGTAGTGTCCGGAAAGACCGGCTGGACCAAATCCAAGTACAACTCCAAACTATTTAGCCGTTTGGAAACAATCAATTCTACTCAAAACGGCTCTTATGATGTTGTCTCGCAAGCAGGTGACTCGGCAGTCGTTAATTTCAGCAGAAATTTCGACTATCGAGGCCTTCAGGAGAAAGGCTTTGTGATTGAAGGTCCGCACGGCGAGTTGACAATTGGATCAGATCAAGAGATTTTGAGCACCAATGACAACTATGTGGCATTGATAGAAACCAGCCCGACAGAAAGTGTATGGCGTCTCGTCGTGACCCAAAAAAACGGAACTGAAAATGAACCAACTTTTTACGGCTGGCTTACCGACGGAAATCGGAAAATCGATATCATGGCAGTGTACAATTACGAAAAACCCGGAAAGAAGAACATGGTCGACCTGATGATGGGTGGCGATACTTGGCACAAAGGGTTTGAACTATTTGAAAACGGGAAGTCCATTGGCGCCGTTCAGTTGGGACCTAATAAAAAGCAGCTTGTTATTTGGCTTTCCGATGAGATAGATTCCTTCACCGAATTTTTGGTGGCAACCGCGAGTATCGGCCTGCTTAAAGATTTTATGATAGCGGTAGAATAAGAATTAACCTATTCAGGATTTTTTGGTGCTCTTCGGAATTTGCAACTCCGAAGTTGTATTCGAGGATTTATAATCCCGCATCCTGTAAATTAATCGGATTGGAAATCCTACGATAGATCCTCGGGATTTCAAATCCCGAGGATCGTTGGAACTACTCCGACTTGATCGCTTGGACGGGATTGGAGCGAGCGGCGCCCAAGGATTGCAGGCATACGGTGAGCAAGGCGATGCCAAGGATGAGCATAGCTGCCGCGGGGATAAACCACCATTCAAAATCTATCTTGTATTGGTAGCCAGACAGCCAGTCCTGCATCAGCCAGAAGGCGATGCCCGAACCAATAGTCACCGACAAAATCACAATCAGGATAAACTCCCGGTTGATCACCTGAAGTATGGACAGCGTGGACGCGCCAAGGACCTTTCGTATGCCGATTTCCTTGGTCTTCTGCTCCGCGATATGGGCGGATAATCCCAAGAGTCCAAGACAGGAAATAAGAATGGTCAGGATGCTGAAGTATTGCGCCAAGTCCCTCAAGCGAACGTCCTCCTGGTACAATCTTGCGTAGTTTTCATCCATGAAGCTGTAGTCAAAGGGGAATTCCGGGTTTAGCCTTTGGGCAGTGGACTCCAGAAAGGCGACGGTTTCCCGGATCTTTCCTGTATTGACTTTCACATAGCCCTGCCACGTGTTTTTGGGGTCCAACAGTAGGATTGCCGGAGCGACATTTTGTCGGAAGCTCTCAAAATGAAAATCTTTGACGATACCGGTAATGGACCGCTCCGTATCCCAAAGCCTGAAAAACTCGCTACCGGCATGGTCTTGCTCCATGAGTTTGAAGGCTGTTTCGTTGAGGATAGCGCCTGAAACGGAATCCGCTCCATTAGCCCGGTCAAACCCCCTACCCTTGACCAATTGCAAGCCAGAAGCCTCCAAAAAGTCATAGTCCACGCGGATGATTTCAAACAAAGCGGCATTGTCAGGCGCCTTTCCTTCCCAAGAAACTCCTCCGGTATTCGAGTTTCTTCCCAGGAATCCAAAAGAAGAACGGCTGACTGCGAGGATATCTTCGTTTTTCTCCAGCTCCGCCTTGAAGATGTCAAAACGGTCGAGAAGCTCTCCCTCCAGTGTCACTTGAATCAATTGATCTTTAGAATAGCCCAAATCCTGATTCATAGCAAAGTTGATCTGTTGATAGACCACCAGCGTGGAAACGATCAGGATGGTAGCCAAGATAAACTGGAAAAGCACCAAGGTCTTCCTAGCCATTACGACTCCCTTTCCGGCTTTGGTGAAAGAGCGGAAGACTGAAACTACTTTGGTTGCGGACAGATAGAAAGCCGGATAGCTTCCAGCAACAAGGCCTGTAATCAGGAGTACCGTAGCAAGTTGAAGCCAGAAAATCCCGGATAAAAACGGTACACTCATTTCTTTGCCGGTGAGGCTATTGAAGATCGGTAATGTCAGCGCGACCAGCAAAACAGCCAAAATAGCTGCAAAGAGGCTGAGCAATATTGATTCACTCAAAAACTGAAATATCAGCGATTGCTTGTCGGCACCAGCCACCTTGCGCACCCCCACTTCTTTGGCTCTTTTTTGGGATTTTGCCGTACTGAGGTTCATGAAGTTGATGCAGGCGATGATCAATACGAATATTCCGATCATGGCGAAGAGCTTGACGTTTTTGATCCTTCCCTCTATCAGCTGACCGTCTTTCCACTGACCATACAAATAAAGATCTCCGAGAGGATAGGCGAAGAGTTTCACATTGGATTCCTCGTTTCTATCCGCGATGTAGTTGACGATACTCTGGGAAAACTCCTCTCCATTTGTTCCAGCACGGAGTTTCAGAATCGTGCTTGGACCGTTGTTGCCCCAATCGCTGAGCCAGTCATTTTCGGCAAAAAAGAGCGCATAGGGCAAGATGTAGTCAAACTGAAGAGAAGAGCTGGCAGGCAAATCCTTCAAGACCCCTTGAACGATGAAATTTTTGGAATCCGTTCCTTGTCTTATTTCTACGTCCTCTCCTACCACATCCGTCCTTCCAAACAGGGAAATCGCTCCCTTTTCAGTCAAAACCACGTGGTTGTTTTCGGTTAGCATGTGGTCCAAATTCCCCTGGACCGCCTCATATTGATAGATTTTCAAAAGATCAGGCATGGCGTAGATTCCTTCCAGTCGAATCCTTTTGTCTCCTTGGATGAAAAGCTGGGTTTGGCTCCAGGTGTAAGTAGACGCAAACTCGACCTCTGAAAGCGTTTCCTTCATGCTCTCAGCCAAGACTCCCGGCGTAGAGCTGGTGGTGAAAATATCCGCTCCGTAGCTCTGATGCTCCATCACCCGATAGATTCTATCCAAATCCGCAAATTCCCGGTTCGTCCTAAGTTCTGAATCCACCCAAAGACCAATCAGGATTGCGGCCCACAGCCCCAAGGTCAGTCCAAAAAGGTTGATGAAAAAAGTGAGTCGATGTTTGGCAAAGCCTCTAAGAGCGATTTTAAAATAGTTTTTGATCATGTAGCAGAAAGTTGGTTAGTTGGAGCTTGTTTCGGCGACTGGATATTGAGCAGTGAATACTTCTATTCTACTCGCTTTTCAGGGAATTGACAGGATTGGCGGTTGCCGCTTTGATGGACTGATAGCTGGTGGTGACCAGTGCTACCAGTATTGCGAAAGCTCCCGCTCCCAGGAAGACCTGCCAGCCCAAATCCTGACGGAACTGATAGTCGGCAAGCCAGCGGTTCATCGCCCACCAGGCAACTGGGGTGGCGATAGCAAAAGCAATCAAAACCAACTTGGCAAATTCCTTTGATAGCAGTACGATGATACTGCCTATGCTGGATCCCAGCACTTTTCTGATGCCTATCTCCTTGGTTCGCTGCTCGGCGGTAAATGCCGTAAGCGCAAATAGTCCCAAGCATGCGATTAGGATCGCAAAGCCGGCAAAGATCCCGAATACCTTTCCTAGACGGGTTTCAGCCGCATACATTTCCCCAAATCGGTCATCCAAAAAGGAATAGGTAAAAGGCTGCCCAGGGGCAAGCTGATTCCACTTGGCCTCGATGAAAGCCACTACTTCGTCCGTGTTTTCAGAATGGAATCGAAAGGAGGCAATCCCTCTAGGATTATCGCTCAGGAAGATCATGACCGCACCGATGTTTTCCTTCAAGGATTCGAAGTGGAAGTTTTCGACTACACCGACCACGGTTCTTCCGATTTGGTCTTCGAGATTGAGTTCATCGCCATCTCCGGCCATGGTCAGGATACGCTGTCCGATAGGATCTCCGACGAAATTGAAGTTTTTGACGGCGGTTTCGTTGAGGATCACCGCATTGGAGTCCGAAGGGAAATCGATGGAAAAATCCCTCCCCAGCAGGATCTTCATGTCTAGCGTCTTGACATAGTCATAGTCCACCTGCCAGTTTTGGATGCTGACCAGGTTTTCGGTCTGCTTGGGGTCTTTTCCCTCAGCCCACCAAGGCGTGTCGCTTCTCCAAGTGCCCGACACCGGTAAGTAGCCGGAAATGGTTCCGCTTTCCATCATGCTGTTTGCCAAGACTTCCGCTTTGAAGGTCTCGGCCTGCTCACCCAGGGCATAGATATCCTCAACTGTAATGACTTGCTCCTTGTTGAACCCAATCTTTTTGGACTGGATATAGTTGAGCTGATTGAAGACGGCAATGGTGGCTATGATCAGGATGATCGAAATAGCAAACTGAAAGACGACCAGTGAACTTCTGATCAAGCCACTCTTCATTCCCAATGCCACTT